>JAQVSP010000037.1:0-4833 GCA_028700425.1 Sphaerochaetaceae bacterium
GCAGCTGTGGGAATACTGCCTTTGAGACTTTTTCCAGGGACAGGCAGGAGATGCTGCTTCCTATGAACAAAACTGAGCCTACAGGAGGAGTCAGAAGCCCGATTCCAAGGTTCATGACCATCATGATGCCAAACTGGATTGCGCTCATTCCGAATTTCTGAACGACTGGAAGGAGTATTGGAACCATGATCAGTATGACCGAGGAGGTATTCATGAAGCATCCCATGACCAGAAGCAGTGCATTGATGATGAGAAGGAGCAGGAACTTGCTCTGGGTCAGCCCCAGAAGGAGGCTGGCGACAGCCTGCGGAATCCTGAGATAGGTTATGATCCAGCTGAATGCAGTGGCAGTCGAAGCTAGGAACAATACAGTGGCTGTGGCTTGCAGAGTCCTCCTGAAGATTCCGGGCAGGTGGTGAAGCTTGGCTTCCTTGGAAACGAAGAAGGCGATGATTGCGCAGTAGACAGCGGCAGCTGCAGCGGCCTCGGTTGCGGTCATTATTCCTGCAAACACTCCTCCAACCACGATGACCATGGCTATGATTCCCCAGATTGAGTCTACCAGGGCCTTTCCAGCTCTCCTTATCGAGAACCTGCCAGCAGTGGGATACTTATGCTTTACAGCCATTACGTAGCTGTAGATCATCAGGCAGACACCTAGCAGGATTCCTGCAAGGATTCCTCCCATGTAGAGTCCCGCTATAGAGACACCGCCTGCAGTCACAGCATAGATGACCATGGTGTGGCTTGGTGGAATGATCATGCCCTCGATGGAGCTGGACATGGTCAAGCCTGTGGCAAACTCCTTGCTGTATCCCTGCTTTTCCATCATTGGGATTAGTACAGGGCCAAGGGATGCGCAGTCTGCAACCGGAGAGCCGGAGATTCCGCCGAACAGCATGGAGTCAACGCAGTTTACCATTGCCAGTCCGCCTCTCATCCAGCCGACCAGTGAATTGGCAAGCTCTACAAGACGATTGGAGATTCCACCAAGGCTCATGAACTCTCCCATGAGCATGAAGAAGGGAATAGCCATCAGCGATGAGTTGCTTATCTTTCCAATCATGGTCTGGAAGACTGAGGAGATCGGCATGCCCAGGAACCAGCAGGTTATGAACGCGGAGAAGCCCAGCGCATACATGATCTCAAGCCCAATGGCGAGCATTATGAAGAACGATCCAATCAGGATCAAAGTGGCTAAAGCTGTAGTGGTCATTTGGTTTCCTCCGTCTTCAGGTTGTTTTCAGCTGCTGGCTTCTTCCATATGAAGAGCTCTTCCTTGAAGCGCAGCAAAAGCAGGATTGCAATGATCACACCTGCTATGAATCCTGGGTAGAATGCGAAGCGCTTGGGAATCTCGACTGAAGCGAAGTAGCCTTTTACATTCAGCGACAGGTCAAGTCCATACCAGGCCAGGGCGATGGAGAAGACAAGCTTGATGATGTATCTGAGAGTGTTGCAGATGTTAAGCAGCCATCTTGGGTAGACTGTATCAATGAAAGAGACCCTGATGTGTCCCTTGTCCTTCTCGATGGCCGCTGCGCTCAAGAATCCAAGCAACGACATCATAAACAGGGCGAGCTCCTCGCTCCATGCTGGCACCACTCCGAAGAAATACCGTCCAATGACGACCACTATCATCAGCCCAAGCATTATCACAAGTGCAATGGATGCTATGATGTTGGCAATAAGTGCCAAGTAATCTGAAATCTTTTTCATTGTTACCTCTAATCAAAAACCTGCGGTATAAAATATCGATGTACTTTATACCGCATAAGCCATCTTTAAAAACTGGTTCTTTTACTTAGCAAATGAAAGGACTTCAGCGATGAAAGCCTCGTATCCTGCACCGTATTTCTTGTACAGGACCTGAGCAGCCTGCTCCCAGACCTCGATATCGCTTGGCTCGATGAACTTCACGCCCTTGGCCTCTAGCTCAGCGCGGATGACTATATCGTCGTTCGGGTAATCCTCTGTTTCCTTCTCGCAGGCGATCTTCACGCAATCATTGATGATCTGCAGATCCTCCTTGGAGAGGGTGTCCACAAGCTTGCCGGAGATCAGGTAGATGTTTGCGTTGTAGTTGTTGTGGGTCAGAAGGATATACGGGCACTGCTCATAGAAGGCATAGCTCTTGATGCTGGTGAGGTTGTGCTCTCCGCCTTCAATCATTCCAGTCTGAAGAGCTGAGTACATGTCGTTCAGGGACAGTGGAGTTCCAGACATGCCGAAGGCTGTCATCATGTCGATCTTCATCGGCGTGGTTTCGCATCTTACCTTCATGTTGGCCATGTCAGCCATGCTGTGCACCTCTTCCTTTGCAAAGAAGTGCCTTGGGGTGGAGATGATATACCCGGTCAGTCCATAGATCTCGCCATCGGTGGCTTCTGCAATGCGTCCGATCAGCGCTTCTCCCTTTTCACTGTAGAAATAGCTTTCTGCATGTTCCTTGCTGCGAAGGAGGTAAGGAAGTCCAAACAAGGTGTACTCTGGCACGTTGATCCCTCTGGTCTGAAGGTTGGCAACGTTGATCCTTGTGATTCCCACTGCTCCAGAGCGGAGGTTCTGGACGTTCTCCTCCTCGTTTCCAAGCTGTCCGCTAAGAAATGTGTCAATGATGATCCTTCCATTGGTTCTTTCCTTCACCAGCTCAGCTATGTACAGGCTTCCTTTTCCAAGGATGCTGTCAGCATTGTTGATGTCTGAAAGGGTGATGTGGATGACTTCCTGTGCCTTCTGCTCACTCGTTGCGTTTGCAAACGTGAAGCCAATGGCAAGGAGCATCACCAGGGCTGCGATTAAAGCTTTTTTCATTTTAATCCTCCTTTAGGGGTAATGCATCTGTTTCCAAAACAATGCAATTTGTTGAATTCTAGATTTGCAGTCAAAAAAAGGTCAATTCAAAAAAGGACTTTGGTTTTTAGCAATTTTTTGTATTGCCTTTTGGGAAAAGCATGCTCTAATTATAAATACTTACCTTTTGAAAATTGTATTTTGCTTTCTTGTCAGCCAATGAAGCATGCAATATAAGCTAGCTTCCTCTAGCTGTAACCAAGGCTTGGCATGCCTTGCTAATCAGCACATTATAGCAATATGATAATAGACAGCTTAAGTGTCATGGACACAGAAGGAAGGAAACGTGCTTGATAAGAACAGGCAAGAGAGGCAGCTGAAGTGCTTGGCTTTCCTTACCTTCTTACTCTCTCCTGTATTATCCTGGGGCAGTGTGATTGTGAGCGATGAAACTGCTGTATTTGCATCTCTTTCTCGCATGATCTGGTATTCAGGCGATGCTTTTCTGATTTTCATCGCAATGCTTGTGGTGTTCTTGCCAATGATAGTCTCGTTCTTTCTTGCTCACAGCTTGTCAGGCATATCAAGGGCGCATAAGCTGATTTGCAGAATATGCCTGCTGGTTTCATGCATCGTTCTCTATATCGGCGCCATGGAGCTTATGCCAAGCGATGGAGAATCTATGACATCGGAGAACGTCCTGCATGGACTGCTGAGCTTTGGCGGCATATTCATGATTTTCCTGACTTATGTCCTCTACACCATATTCATCCATCATATTGATAGGGATGGAGCTTTTCTGCTTTTCTTTTTTCTGGTTTTCATTCTCATAACTGGAAGCTTTGCTGTATTGAATGTTTATGACCAGGACTCCTATGTCATAGCTTCAGCAGCGTCAGAGCTATATATCCTCACGATGCTGAGCATCACTGGCTTCTTGACCTTCTATCTAGCATATAGAAAAGCCAAGGTGGAGAAAACGCTCTAAAGCCAGATTTTCACTCACGGCATATTGGCAAGTGTTCTCATAGACGGAATTGCCCTTAGCAAATGAAGCAATGAGCTTTCGTCAGCGAAGAGCTGCATCTTCCTTGACAAAGGGCCAAAGCATCAGTCTTTCTGTCTCTATCATCATTTATGGCCTTGGAATTCAGACTTTATGGAAGTTGTGAATACCCTATTCCTATTCACTAGAAGCAGCACAGCTGCCAATATCGCAGTCGACAGTGCAGCCAGGGGATAATTCAACCAAAGCCCTGTGATCTTCAGCGGCAGAAGCAGCGGAATCAAGATCAAGGGGAATACGCAGGCAGAGGCAATGGAGACCAGCATTGCGAGAACTGGACGTTCAAGAGCCATGAAAAAGCATTGGACAGAGGTGCCAAACCATTTCAAAAGAAAGGTAAAGCTGGAAATTCGAACTGCAAAGATTGTCATCTCCAGAATCGAAAGATCCTTTAGGAATGGCGTGGCAACCAAGCCAGGCAGGAAAAACATAACCGTCCACCCAGAAAGAGATATTATTGCCGCGGCTGTAAATATAAGCCTTTCGATCTTCTTGACCCTGTCAAATCGTAATGCGCCAAAATTATACCCAACTGCAGGCTGGAGCGAATCAACAACTCCATAGAGAATCTGCTCAACTATCGAGGAGAGCGTCATGATGACACCATAGATGGCAACTCCTGTCTCACCACCGAACCTGAGAAGAAGGATATTCATCATCACAGAGAACAGTCTTCCAGAGATGTTGGTAAGAAAGGGTGCAATGCCGTTCTTGTATATATGGCCCAAGAAGGATCTTGAGAAACGAGGCTTGACGAACTTAAGCTGGAGCTTGCCTGGCAAGAAACGAGAGATGCCAATGGCAACACAAAAAACCATTGTAATGCTGGTGCCAAGGGCAGCGCCGGCGATGCCAATTGGAATTACGCGAATCAGCAATAGCTCAAGGCCGATTGTCATGACGCTGAAAAGGATATTAAGCGACATGCTTGTCTTTAGCTTTCCGCTGATGCGCAGATAGTTATCCAGTGAAAA
>JAQVSP010000037.1:4933-15809 GCA_028700425.1 Sphaerochaetaceae bacterium
CCCTGGCCAAGAAAAATTGAAATAGGTACAGAAGAGCCTACTCCCACAAGCTCTGCAAGTGCGAAATTCATGATTACAATTGGCATTGCAAGACCAAGTGCGGCAAAGGCAGTCGTGCCTAGGAACTTGCCTACAAATATTGATTCAAAAACCATATATAGCGAGGAGGCCAGCATGCTGAGGCCGCCTATCAAGCGGCCTCAATCTTTATCCATAAGACACTGCAAGCGAAGGCGGCTCTTAGTTATTGACTGTCTTTGTGAAGGGACTGTCATTCTGCCATTGTTGCCTTCACTAGGCAACCCTACTTCATGTAGCGGTTTCCAGTATTCATATAGATCAAGGCAGCTATGACAACAATCAAAAAAAGGCTAAGCCCCACCCATAGCAAGGCCATGGTCTTGAACACTTCGCTTAAGGCGATTACCAGCCAACATGCAGATAGGGCAAACATCAGCTTTGACACGCCCTTGCAAAGCTTCTTTTCGTCATATCTTGCCTTTTCTTTTCTGGAGGATGTGTTATAGCCTGCTATCATCCAAGAGCCTTTTCCAAAAGAGAGAATAACGCCAAGCAGAATGAATAATGCTACTATTGATAAGTGTATTGCCAACGGCATGTACCTGTTCCTTGAAAAAGCTTTTCTGCAAAGCATTCAAGCCTTCTAGGCAGATTATACCATATAACTCATAATGCATGAACCTTGATATTCAAACTGTATTGAACATTGCGGTTTCCTACGACTCTAGCTTGTACGTGATCTTAGGCACTAGGACCTGAACCTAGTGAATACAGAGACCTTATAGTTCACAAGCAAAATACTAATTATCTTGAAGGATTGGACAATTTATAATATAATTATCTTGAAGGATTGGACAATAATGATTTTCAAGAGAAAAGCCACTGCCCTATTGAAAGAATGGAAAGAGCAAGGCAGCGGAAAAT
Organism: Sphaerochaetaceae bacterium; assembly: GCA_028700425.1. Classification (GTDB taxonomy): domain Bacteria; phylum Spirochaetota; class Spirochaetia; order Sphaerochaetales; family Sphaerochaetaceae; genus JAQVSP01. Next base: position 5,879 of record JAQVSP010000037.1, read on the forward strand.
ACGCAGCCTTGCTGGAAGGTGCTCGCAGAACAGGGAAATCCACTATTGCAGAAGAATTCGCAAAAGCGGAGTACAAGAGCTATATCAAGGTGGATTTTGCTGATATAAGCCCAGATATTCTTGATGTATTCAGATCTATCTCAAAGCTCGATGAATTTTTCCTTCGCCTCCAAGCGGTGACAGGAACCAGCCTTTACATACGCCAATCAGTGATCATCTTCGATGAAATCCAATTGCAGCCACGAGTGCGACAGGCCATCAAGTACCTTGTCAAGGATGGACGATACGACTACATAGAGACGGGCTCATTGCTTTCTATCAAGAAGAATGTGAAGGGAATTGTAATACCTTCAGAGGAGTGGAAGATATCAGTTTATCCCATGGATTATGAGGAGTTCCTATGGGCAACTGGAAAGGATGCTTTTTCACAGTTGATTGCAATATACAATTCCCAAAAAGGCATCGGACAAGCAGCAAATCGTTCCTTGATGCGGGATTATCGGCTATATCTTGCCGTGGGCGGCATGCCTCAGGCCGTTGAAGCTTATATTGAGAAAAGCGATTTTCGGTCAATAGACAAGATAAAAAGAGGAATCATCGATCTTTATGAGGAGGATTTCTACAAGATTGATCCTTCTGGCAGAGTATCGCTGATGTATGAATCGATTCCTGCTCAATTAGCTAGGACTTCTAGGAAATATACCATTCATTACGCATTGAAGAAGAAGACAAGAGACAAGGATAGAGAGCTGTTTTCAGATCTTCTGAATTCACGCACTGTGCTTCCTTGCTACAATTGCACTAACCCACAAATCTCACTTTCGCTAGGAAAGGACATTGATGCTTTCAAGCTTTATCTTTCCGATACTGGCTTGTTTACTACGCTATTGCTCAAGACGAAAATGATTGCAGACGAGAGCCTATACTCGAAGCTCCTTTCCGATAAGCTTCCTGCCAACCTTGGGTTTCTTTATGAGAATGCTGTAGCACAGACTTTTGCAGCAAGAGGTGACGAGCTTTGTTACATGACATGGCCAAAGGAAAACAGCACTCATTCATACGAGCTGGACTTCATATTATCCAAGGGAACCAAGATCATCCCTATTGAGGTAAAAAGCTCACGTACTGATTCCCATGATTCCATAGATGAGTTCTGCAAGAAGTTCTCCTCTCTAGTTACTAACCCGTGCATCCTAAGCCAAAAGGACATCACAAAGACCGAATCGATTATTAATTACCCCTTCTATCTGGCAAGCTTGGTTGGAATTTGACAATTATCTTGAAGGAATGGACAATTTCGTGCTTTTTTATCCTGAAGGATTGGACAAAATGCCAATATCCCGATTCTATTTACTTCTAAAGGCTTGCATTTATCTTGCTTGCCAAGAAGCTTTCTGAAGTTCAAGGAAAGGCCTAAAGAGCTTTCCCGCTCTGGGTCTGATACATCATGGCGTACTTGCCGTGCAGCTTCATCAGCTCATCATGGGTTCCCTGCTCTGCGATTGCTCCATCCTCGATCAGGATGATGCGGTCTGAATCCCTTATAGTTGAAAGCCGGTGGGCAATGATGAAGGAGGTTCGGCCCTCGCACATCTTAAGCATTGCCTTTCGGATCTTCTGTTCGGTTACAGTATCCACTGAGCTGGTTGCCTCATCAAGGATCATGATTGGCGCATTGGCAAGCACGGCCCTAGCAATCGTGAGCAGCTGCCTCTCACCCTGGGAAAGCTCATCTCCACCCTGCTCCAGGATTGTATCATAGCCATTGGGCAAGCGCTCAATGAAGCCATCGGCGCCGGCGATGCGGGCAGCTTCACGGATTTGCTCCATGCTTGCTTGAGCATGTCCGTAGCAGATGTTGTCCCTGACGGATTCGGCAAACATGGCAGTGTCCTGAAGCACTACGCCAAAGGCCTCTCGCAGGCTTTTCATCTTGTAATCTCTCAGATCGTGCCCATCGAGAAGAATCTCCCCGTCGCTCACGTCATAAAAGCGGGCAAGAAGATTGATGATTGTCGTTTTCCCCGACCCTGTAGGTCCTACAATTGCCACCTTCATGCCTGCAGGAATGCTCATGGAGATGTCTTTCAATACAGCCTTGTCTGGATTATAGCCAAAGCGCACATGGTTGAGCACAATGTCGCCATGTGGATTCTTAAGCTCCAGTGCATCTGGCCTGTCTTCTGGTTCAGTCTGTTCATCAAGAATCTCAAATACTCGTTCAGCTCCGGCAACTGCAGTCTGAAAGCTGTTGTAGATGTTCGCAATCTCAACAAAGGGCCGTGTAAACTGCCGCACATAGAGAAGGAAGCTGGTAACTAGTCCGATATCCGAAATGCTGCCATTGATGAAAAGCATTCCGCTGAATACGGCGATTGCCACATAGCAGAGGTTGTTGATGACATTCATCAGCGGCATCAGATAGCCCGACCATATCAGAGCTTTGGTTGAAATGCTGCAAAGCTTGTCATTCTTTTCTTCAAAGGCCTCCTCCATCTGCTTTTCCCTGCAGAAGGCCTTGACGATGGATAGCCCTGATATGCTTTCTTCCACCTGGCCGTTCAGCGCTCCAAGATCCTTTTGCTGTTCGGAGAATAGCTTTTTCGTGCGCTTGGTCACAGTCCTTGTCAGCAGAAGGATCAACGCAACTGCGGCAAGGGATACAAGCGTCAAGAACGGACTGAGGCAAAGCATCATTGCAAATATGCCGACGATGGTGAATATATACCGCAAGAGCAGTGTCAGGGAATTGGAAATGGTGATGCTGATGTTGTCCACGTCATTGGTAAGGCGGCTCATCAGCTCCCCATGCTGCCTTCGGTCAAAGAATGCAAGCGGAAGCTTCTTTATGTGGTCAAACAGGACCTTTCGGATATAAAGAATGATGCGCTGGCCTATGGAAGCTGTTAGATACTGCTGCAAGAACCTGATCAGCCAATCGCCTACATAGAGCCCGGCTAGTACGAGCAGGACAAAGGTGATTGCATCTCCACCTACGATCATCGTCACTATCCTTCCTGTTAGATAGGGGGAGAAGATTGAGGCAGCAGAGGCCAGTGCAGAGAGGAGCAGGACCCAGCCAAGCCCCCTGCGCTGGCCCTTGGTCAGCTGCCAGAGCCTGCGAAGCGTACCCTTCATGTCCTTAGGCTTCACTACAACGCCGCCGCGTCCAGGACGGGAGATTCCGCTTATGCTTGCTGGAGGAACTGAAGTGATCTTGCTAGCCATTGTGACGACCTCCAATCTGGGAATCATAGATCTGCTGATATATCCTGCAGCTTTTCATAAGGTTTTCATGGGTATCAAAGCCCTGAACCAAGCCATTGTCCAGGCATAGGATTCTATCAGTGCGCATGACTGTGGAAATGCGCTGGCTGATCAAGAGCACCGTCATATCCTTGGAATTCTCTCGCAGGGCAGACAGAACCGAGGATTCGGTCTGGGCATCCAAAGCACTAGTGCAATCATCCAGAATCAGCACCCTAGGATTGCGCACCAGCGCTCGGGCAATTGAGAGGCGCTGCTTTTGCCCGCCTGACAGATTGACTCCGCCCTGGCCCAGCCATGTGTCGTAGCCCTTTTCTGTCTCGCGGATAAAGGCATCTGCACTGGCGGTCCTGGCTGCTGCCTGGAGTTCAGCATCGCTGGCGTCCTCCCGTCCCCATCGAAGGTTGTCGCTTATCTTGCCGCTGAAAAGCAGCGCCTTTTGCGATACAACGGCAACAGAGCTTCTCAGCAAGGCCTCATCGATCTGAGTTACATCGCAGCCATCTATCAGGATCCTGCCGCTGGAAGCGTCATATAGCCGGGGAACAAGATTGATCAGCGTCGTCTTTCCCGATCCAGTAGGCCCTATTATGCCGATTGTCTCGCCTGCCTTGACAGTGAAGCTGACATTGCAAAGAGCTTCCCTTTCAGCCCCGGCATAAGCAAAAGAAACACCGTCAAAGCAGATGTTTCCCTCGATCTTTGGTGTCAGCGGATGCTGTACGATCTTCTGCGCTGGCTTTTCGTCCAGCACCTCCTGGATCCTGCCGCTAGAGGCCATCGCACGGACAGCCACGTTTATGACGTTGGAGATCATCGCAACAGCAAAGAGCACCTGGGTCATGTAGTTCACAGAGGCCATCAGCTTTCCTATATCGGAGCTGTTCTGATTCTTTGAAATCCACAGGAGCATAACGATGCCGAAATTGACAGCAAGGTTGATAAGCGGCGAGAAAAGCGCAAGGATCAGCAGAGCATCCGTGTTGGCAGATGCCAGCTCTTGACTGGCCTTGTTGAACTTTTCCATCTCCTCATCCTCTGCATTGAAGGCCTTTACTACACGGACGGCAGACAGGAACTCTCTTGTAACACCGTTGAGCTTGTCCAGCCTTTTCTGCACCGTTCCAAAGCGCGGGTATCCAATCTTCATGTTTGCTATGGTCAAGATTGTAACGACTAGGATGATTACGATTAAGATCGGTGCCTGCTTGGGGGTCTGTATCAAGATCAAGGCAATTGCCCCTACACTTGTGATGGGTGCCTTGACCATCATGCGCATGATGCTGTTGATAAAGCCCTGTATTTGGGAAACATCATTTGTGATTCGGGTAATGATTGAGGCGGGATGCAGGCGGTCAATGTTCTCCAAGGACAGCATCTGAACATTATGATACATATCCTGACGAAGCTCTTTTCCAATGGCCTGGGAGGTTTTGCTGGCAAACCTATTGCGCATTACTGCAGAGAATGCTCCTACAAGCGCAATGCCAAGCATTATGGCTCCATAACGCAGGATTTGGCTGACATCGGAATTGATGACCCCTTCATCGACTATATAGGACATGAAGGTGGGCTGCAGAAGGTCCGCCATGGCTTCCATGGTCAAGAAAAGCGTAGACAGCAAGAACACCCCAATATGCCTGCGGATATATTGTAGGATCAGCTTCATATTTACTTTTTGCCTTCTTTCGCGGATCCTGTGTATCGTTTTCCTAGTCCGCGGCCAGTCTTCAGGAAGCAAAGGCAGGTCTGCAAGACCTGTCCTTGACTTGCAAGCTACGATCGTTACATTCTACAGCCTACTGTTATTTTTTCAACGCTTCGGGAAGTATGGAAAAGCGATTTCGGTCAAGCTGAACCAGGACTGCAACAATCAGCACACCCATGCCTGCAAGAGAGATGATCTGCAGTGTTGCAAACTCACCCTTGAAGCCATTGGGGGATTTGAGAAACTGATAGATTCCCAAATATGCCCAGGCAACAGGAAGCGGGAAGGCGGCATTATGGAGCTTGAAGAGCATTGCAACCAGCAAGGCAAGGGCGACAAGGAGCATTATGCATCCCCAGGCTTCCGGGGACAGCCCAAAGCCGTTCCACTTTAGCTTGACCAGTGCTGCGGCGACATTGACAACCGTAGCGATAAACAGCCAGCCTGAATAAAGGGCAAAGCTCAAGGGCAGAAGCCAGCGCCTGCTTTCCTGTATTTCAAGCAGCTTCATGTCAATCATGACCAGGGAAATCACAAAGGCAAGTATGAAAAGCGTAGAAAGCTCAACCAGGACAAAGGAGAAGGATACTATCCAGGCAACATTCAAGGCGCAGGAAATCCTGAACAGGTCAGAGATCTTATCGACGGCCTTTTGATAATAAGGATCATCCTTCCTTACAATCATCACTATCATTGAGATCAGCAGAAGCGAGTAGATGACGCTCCATATGCTGAAGGTGGTCGGGCTTGGGGTGATCAAGGTGACATACATGTCAGAAATCTGCTTTTGCGTCAGCCCATTGATCAAGCCAACTGCGCCCAAGGTATTGATGACCAGCGTAATGATTAAAAAAAGGCCATTGACCCATGCCTTTCTTGTCCTGTCCATATGTCCTCCTTAAATTATACAACTCGAAAATCCTGGATTGTATAAGCTTATCCTCCGAAATCCCGCAAGCCCTTTTTCGGCCGCGCCTTCTATGTAGCCGCGAACCGGTTAGACAATGGTAGGATACTTATTTCGCCCCGTCAAGATTTCTAGGTTCCTGTCTTGTTCTGCTCTGATGCGTCTTTATGAATTGCATCTATGGCATGTATGAATAGCTATATGATTGTGCCTAAGCCATTATCTACCTTATTTCCTGCAAACCGTGGTATAATCGCTCATAAGTGAACAGAAACGCTGCTGTTAAGTGAGGTGAATAATTAGATGCTAGCCTTGGATGAACTTTTTACACCCGGTCACACGAGAGCCTGGGAATGGCTGCGTGAATGTGAGTACCCCTGGCAGATCATTCCCCAGATTGAGGATATTGTTCTGAAGATCGGCAGCACGCTTGACAGCTCTCTGTACGACCATCCTTCCAAGGGAATCTGGATTGCCAAGTCAGCTGTAGTCTCTCCCAGCGCTTGCATCATCGGCCCAGCGATTATCGGAGAGAACACCGAGGTTCGCGTTGGGGCATTCATCCGCAACGGCGTACTGGTCGGAGACGAGTGTGTCATAGGAAATTCAGCTGAGCTCAAGAACTGCATTCTCAGCGACAGGGCTCAGGTGTCTCACCTAAACTATGTAGGGGATTCTGTGCTGGGCTTCTGCGCCCATATGGGCGGAGGCGCCATCACATCCAATTTCAAGTCTCTCAAGACAGAGGTGGTGATCAATGACGGTGCTCGGATTCCCACAGGGCTCTTGAAGTTTGGCGTCCTGCTGGGCGATCATGCTGAGCTTGGCTGCAATTCAGTGACGAATCCCGGAACGATTATCGGAGCTTATACCATAATCTATCCACTGACCTCAGTAAGGGGAATAATCCCAAGCTATTCGATTGTGAAGAACCGACAGCAGCAAGTCATAGAAAAGCTGACCTGAATAAAAAAAGCATGGAAGGATTTTCCTTCCATGCTTTTGCCAAGATGCAAGCAGCAATCAGACAATCTTGACCTTGCCCTTGGTCACCCTGAAAACAATCAAGAGCGATATGATGGTGGTCAGGGTCAGGATTGTTGACAGGGCAGCTGCAGTTCCATCGCTCATGCGAACAACCTCCTGGTAGATTGCAACTGAGATGGTTGAAGTCTTTCCAGTGTAGAGCATGATGGAGCTGGAAAGCTCGTTGATGCAGGTGATCCAGCTGAGCACTGCGCCGCTCATGACACCCGGGAGCATCATTCTGGCCGTTACTGTAAAGAAGGTCTTAAGCGGCGGGACCCCCAGGTTGATGGAAGCTTCCTCTACAAAAGGATCCATCTGGCATAGAAAGGCTGTTCCGCTTCGCACTGTATAGGGCAGCTTCCTGACCACGTAGGAAATGATCATGATGGCTGAGGTTCCGACGAGTATGATAGGCTTTCTGTTGAAGGCTATTATTAGGCCGATACCCAGAACTGAGCCAGGGATTACGTACGGGAACATTATGAGCATGTCTATAAGGCTTGCAACCTTTCCCTTCTTTCGGACCAGGATATAGGCAACGAAGATTCCAACCAGCACTATGAAAACTATGGCAACTGAAGAGAATACGTAGGTGTTCTTGATGTTGGTGAACAGGCGCTTGAGTATGGTCTGGTAGTTGGATAGGTTGATTCCCTTTACCATTCCTGAGAAGCTGCGCTCCACAAAGGACTGGCAAATGACGACTATCTGCGGAAGCGAGGCCAGGAAGATGACTATGTAGATAGGAAGGGATGCAAGAAGTCGCTTTCCTCCATGAAGCTGGACTTCCACCGGCGGCCGCAGGGAGCTCATCTGGTAATTGCGCTTATCAATTACATACTTCTGAAAGACAAGCACCAGAAGCGAGCAGATGACGATGACAACCGACAAAGCCGAAGCCATGAAGGGATCTGTAGCGCTTTCTGACATGTACTCGTTGTACACCAGGACCGGAAGCACCACATAGCCCTCGCCAAGCAGCATCGGGGTTCCAAAATCAGCTAGGCAGGTCATGAATACCATGAGGCATCCAGCTAGGATGGAAGGAAGGATTACAGGGAGCGTCACAGTCCATATTCGTCTGAGCTTGCTCATCCCCAGGTTCTCTGCAGCCTCCTCCAGGGAGCTGTCTATGGAGTTCATGGCTCCTGAGGTGTATAGGTAGATGTATGGGAAGAGGTGCAAGGTGAATACGAAGATGATTCCACCTCGGCCGTAGATAGTTGGGGCAGTCAACCCAAGCATTGTGAACAGCTTGGCAGCCAGGCCGTTTCTTCCCAGAAGGATGATCCACGAATAGGCTCCGATGAAAGGCGGGCTCATAAGGGATAGGATTGTCATGATATGCATGGCTTTCTTGCCCAGGATGTTGTAGCGCGTCATCAGGTATGCGATGGGCACTCCGATGGCTGTGGATGCAAGCACGGTAAAGAAGCAGACATAGAGGGATCTGAGAAGTGATTTATAGTAATAGGGCTTTGTAAAAAAGCGGGTGAAGTTATAAAGCGTGATTCCCTCTACCTTGGTGGAGAAAACGCTTTTTGTGAGTATTGTATAGAATGGATAGACGATGAACAGGCACAGGGCAAGGATGACGATTATCTTCACCCAAGTCCAGAAGTCCATCCGAAATTGCCTTTTTCCAAGAAGTTTCATAAGCTGAGCACCTCCTGGCTTTCTGACTCATAGAGGCTCACTCGAAGTGGGTCAAAGCTGATGAATACGTTCTTTCCATTTTCATAGACCTCAGAATGATCCTTTGTATATTCATTGATTATCAGGCTTTGTCCGTCATTCAGCAAGACTTCATATTCTACGAAATCCCCAAGGAAGGTGGAGAACTGAATCACACCCGGCATTCCAGTAGCTGTAAAGAAGAGCTGTTCAGGACGGGCTGAGAGCTTTGCCTTTCCAGTGTATTGCCTTCTAAGCGGAATATTCAGATCCAGCTCACCCTTGATGTTGACTTTTCCATCAGGCTTGACTTCACAGTCCAGGTAGTTGCTCACCCCGATGAAACCCGCGACGAAGGGGTTCTGGGGCTTTGCGTAAATCTCAGAGGGGGTGCCAATCTGCATTATGCGGCCTTCGTTCATGACTGCAATGCGGTCAGAGATGGCCAATGCTTCCTCCTGGTCATGAGTGACGTAAATCGTTGTGATGTCCAGGCGCTTCTGAAGCTTCTTGATAACAGAGCGCATCTGCACTCTTAGCTTGGCATCCAGGTTGGAAAGTGGCTCATCCATCAGCAGGACGCTTGGCTCTATGACGAAGGCCCTGGCCAGTGCAACGCGCTGCTGCTGGCCGCCGGAAAGCTCATTTGGCTTTCTGTCGGCAAGGTGAGATATCTGCACAAGCTCAAGGGCTTCCTTTACCTTTGCATCCATCTGGTCCTTAGGCACCTTGCGAGCCTTAAGGCCATAGGCTACATTCTCCTTGACCGTCAGATGTGGGAAAATAGCATAGTTCTGAAACACCATTCCGATGTCTCTCTTATGTGCGGGGATATTGTTTATAAGCTTGTCCCCAAAGTAGAACTCTCCGCTTTCAATTGAATTGAAGCCCGCAATCATGCGAAGCAGTGTTGTCTTTCCACAACCAGACGGTCCGAGAAGAGTGAAGAACTCTCCCTCATTTATGTCCAGCGATACTCCATTCAAAGCAGTGAAATCACCATATCTCTTTACTGCATCCTTGATGGTCACATGGTTACTCATTTATAAGCCTCCAATGAAATTCTACTCTTTTTATCAGGCATAGCAAGGGGCTCCCTTAAGAAGCCCCTTGAAATATCAAACGATCAGATCCAGGGATCATTCACCAACGGTGAGGTCGTTCCACTTCTCTACAAGGGCAGCCTTATTGTTGGCAGCATAAGCAAAGTCGTAGTTTCCAAGATCCAAGGTGGAGAGCTCACAGAGTCCTTCTGGCTTCAGGTCGCTTCTGACAGGGCGACGCTTCCAGTTGACGTTCTGGTCCTTCTGGCAATCAAGTCCGGTGACAAAATCAATGAAGATCCT
>JAQVSP010000002.1 GCA_028700425.1 Sphaerochaetaceae bacterium
GACCCTCAGAAGACAAGCTTATGGGTTCAGGGATGACGAGTGCTTCTTCCTGAAGATCTGGGATGAGTCACGAAAGGGACTTGATGACAGGATGTACAACCGTCTCCACCGAAAACGTGCATGAGCCAAAAATTATCACTTTTCTTATCACTTGCAGACTTTTTGCGCTAGGAATAAAAAAAGGCAAGTCTGCTTAGTCCTTGTGGAATAATGACTTGCCTTATGGGCGATGGCAGGATTGAACTGCCGACTTCAACGATGTCAACGTTGCACTCTCCCGCTGAGTTAACCGCCCGTGTGCAGAAGTTAAAATATAACAAAACAACAAAGTTGTCCATACCCTATTGAAGCTTTTTTGGTTTTTCCTCAGAAGCGGTTTCTTCTTGCCTTGACAGCTGAATAGGCTATAAGCGTGATCAGCGTTATGACATAGGGCAGGGCCAGCACAAAGTCAGAAGGCACATTCAGAGCTCCCTGCAGCCTGTTGCCCAATGCTTCGAAGAAGCTGTAGAGCAGGCATGAAACCAGAAGGCCAAGAGGCTTTGAGCCTCCTAGCAGCACCAGGACCAGGGCTATCCAGCCTCTGGAAGCCGACATGTTGGGAACAAAGGATCCTGTTGCAAGGCTCAGCGATGCACCGGCCAGTGTGCAAAGGGATGCACAGATGATATAGGTTTCCATTATCAGGGACTTGCTGCTAAGGCCTATGGAATCCAGGGCCTCTCTCTTCTTGCCGCAGATCCTGAGCCTCAAGCCCCACACTGTCCTGCCTAGCATTATCGGGGTGATGGCCAAAAGAGCCAAGGCGATGTAGAAAAGCGCCTGCTGGCCAAATAGCGCTGGGATGGGCTTAAGATTGGCAAAGAAGAGGACGCCCTTGGTTGAGAAAAGCGCATAGCTCAAGGTGGCTGTAAGCCCGCTTGACAGAAGGTTTATGGAAAGGCCAGCAACATACAGGTTGGCCTTGAGCCTTTCTACGGCCATGTGCATGAGAAGGCTTATGACAATGTTTGCAGCCATTGCCAGCAGCACTCCAAGGACATAGGAATTGCACATGCTGGAGAAGATGATGGAGAAGAAGGCTCCGCTTAGGATCAGGCCCTCGATGGCGATGTTGGTGAATCCTGCCTGCTCGCAGAAAAGCGCTCCAAGGCCTGAGAGCAGAAGAGGTGTCATGATTGTGAATATGCTGGCTATCATAGGCTCTTCTTCCTCTTGAATGCAAAGGTGCAGGTCACCAGCAAGAACACAGCAGCCTGGACTATCAGGGCCATCTCCACTGTGACATCGGTTCTTTGCATGGCTATGCGCGAGCCGCTGGAAAGCCAGGCGAAGAACAGGGAGGCCGGCAAGGCGAGAATCGGATGCTTGCGGGCAATCAGGGCAATGGCCAGGGCATTGAAGCCCATCTGGCTTGAGAACTCCTTGACGCAGGAGTAATAGGTGCCAAGCACGCTCAGGCTGCCAGCCAGGCCGTAGAAGCCGCCTGATATGACCATGGGGGCTATCTGGCAGAAGGATGGGGAGATGCCGCCGTATTGGCAGAATCTTGGGTTGGAGCCATAGAGCCTGAACTCATAGCCCTGCTTTGTCTTGTAGAGCAGAAGCCAGGAAAGCAGGCATAAGGCCAGGGCAATTAACAAGGCGCTTGACAGGTCGGAGGGCAGAAGGATCTTGCTCAGCCTGAAGGCCTGAGGGATCTTCTGGGTGGAGAAAAGGTTTGTGCTTGGATCCTGGAAAGGTCCTGTGACTAGATAGTTCACAATCAGGATCAGGGCATTGCTTATGAGATAGCTTGATATCAGCTCACTGGTCTTCCAAAGCGACTTGAAGAGCCCTGACAGCCCTGCAACGATGGCAGCGGCCAGGATGCTGATCAAGACAGCAAGAACCGCCCCGAAGGCTCCAAGAGAGGACAGGCCTATGCTCAGGATGGCGCAGAGGAAGCCTCCTAGGTAGATCTGGCCTTCTCCGCCTAGGTTGAAGGAACCTCCTTGAAGGCTGATGCACATCCCAAGGCTTCCTATAAGCAGCGGAGTGGCGCTGTTGAGGAGGTTCCCAAGAAAGTAGAGGCTCTCGAAGGGCCCGAGCACAAAGCTTGAGAAGCTCTTCATGGGAGTGGGCGAGAAGAGAAGGCACAGGCATAGAAGCAGGGCCAAGGAGAACAGGATCATCAAGGCTTGCCTTTTCACTGCTCCTCCTCCTTGCTGCCAAGCATGCAGGATCCTAGGATCCTTGCATTCAGGCTTGCGTCGTTTATGAACATGCGCTCTATGTGGCCCTTGCAAAGCACTGCGACTCGGTCGCAAAGAGCAAGGATCTCGGTGAGGTTCGAGCTGAGAAGCAATATGGCCCTTCCGCTGTCGCGAAGAGCCTTCATGCGGTCCCAGATGGCAGCAGTGCTTGCTATGTCCAGGCCCCAGGTGGGCTGGGCGAAGACTATGTAGGGCCCGTTCTGCGACAGCTCACGGGCAAGTATGGCCTTCTGGATATTGCCTCCGCTGAGGCTCTTCATCATCATCTCGCTTCTGGCCTGGACTGAATACTGGCTGATGAGGCTGTCTGAGAAGGCCTTGGAGGCCTTTGTGTCCAGAACCCAGCGAGGGAAGAACTTCTTGCGGTCAACAATGATCAGGTTCTCCATTACGCTGGCATCCTGGCACGAGCCTGTGCTCATCCTGTCTGAGGGCACATAGCAGAGGCCCATCTGTCGAAGCTTTCTGGAGGAGAAATTGGTTATGTCGAGGCCCTGGGATATGATCCTTCCTTCCTTTATGGGAAGAAAGCCTCCAAGGACTGCTTCCAGAAAGCCGATTCCATTGCCTTCCATGGCAGCAAAGCCCAGGATCTCGCCCTCATGCAAGGTGAATGACAGGTGGTCAAGACGAAGGACCTTCTGGTTTCTTTTCTTCACGCATACATCGTCGAAGACCAGGACAGGCTTCTTAGCCTTTGCCTCTGGGTTCTCGGCCTTGGCAGGGGACTTGAGGATTGTGCCAAACAGAAGGCTGGAAAGCCTTTCTATGTTCATGTCCGCAGTCCTGTACAGGCCTGCGAGCATGCCCTGCCTTAGTATGGCGACCTTGTCCGATATGGCAAGCACCTCGTTCATCTTGTGGGTTATGAGGATTATGGTCTTGCCCTTGGCCTTGAGGGCGCGAAGGGTGTCGAACAGCCTGGCTGTCTCGCTGTCTGTGAGAACCGCTGTGGGCTCATCAAGTATGAGGACCTTGGAGTCATGGAACAGGAGCTTCAGGATCTCAGCCTGCTGCTTCTCCCCAACGCTCAGGCTGTCTATGAGGCTTGTGGCCTTTATGGTGAATCCACATTCATCGATTATGGCCTGGACCTTGGCGTTCATTGCCTCCATGTCCAGAAAGAGGCCCTTGCGAAGCTCGCTGCCTAGGCTGGCGTTCTGAGCCACTGTAAGAGAGCTGGCCAGCATGAAATGCTGATGGACCATTCCGATTCCCAGAGCCAGGGCGTCGGAGGGGCTCTTTATAAGGCCTTCCTGGCCCATGAAGCTTATGGAGCCAGAATCTGGTGTCTCAAGGCCCCTGAGAATACGCATCAGCGTGGACTTTCCCGCTCCATTCTCTCCGGCTATGCACAGGATCTCGCCTTGCTCGATATCCAAGGTGATGGATGAGCATGCGATTGTCTGGCCAAAGGCCTTGGTTATGGAGTCCAGGTGTATAAGCGTCACTTGTCCAGGCTTGGAAGGCTGTATTCAAGCTTGCCTTCCTTCAGCTTGTCAGCTAGTCCCACAACCTTTTCCCTTATATCAGAGGGAAGGCTTGAGATAAAGAGAGGATCCTGGTCAAGAAGGCTGATGTAGCCTTCCTTGAAGCCCACTATTGTGCTTTTGCCATATTCCAGGCTGCCTTCATAGGCCTTCTGCAAAGCAGTGCTGCAAAGCTCTCTCTGGCCGATGAGACAGCATCCGAGAACCAGGGATGGGGCTTGCTCATATGCATCCTCGTTGAAGCTTACAAGATAGGCGCCCTTCTGCTTGGCCACAGCGACGATGCCCTGCGCCGCCCCTCCTGCTATGGAAGTGATCACATCAACTCCTGAAGCTATCATCGAGGCTGCCAGCTCGCCTGCCTTGGTGGCATCATACCAGTTTCCGATGACCCTGTAGTCGAGCTTGATTGCAGGATCTGCCATGTGGGCTCCATCAATGAAGCCTGGTATCATGTGCTTGTTGAGCAGCGGGAACTCCTGGGAGGCGATGAAGCCTATGGTCTTGCTTGTGTTTGCCTTCTCCATGGAGCTGACAGTCACAAGGCCGGCCAGATAGCCTAGGACCAGGGACTGTTCATACTGGTTGAAAAGATAGGTGGCCATGCTGGAGTTTCCAGAGTAATCGGCATCTGTGATGATGAACTTCACATTGGAAAAGCGCTTTGAGACAGCGTCGCATATGTCTGGAAGAGAGGGGTTGGAGGACAGGACCACATCATAGCTGCCAGTGGAGACCAGGTCGTTGAGCTGGCTCTCCCATTCGGCCTGGTTGAAGCCAGCCTCGTAGACCTTGATGGTCACATCGCTCTTGCCTTGTGCAAAATCCTGGGCTCCCTGAACCATCATCTCGTATCCCGGGGATCCTGCAGTCACTCCTGTGACATACACAAGGACGCTGAAGCCCTGGCTTTGCTCAGCCTTTCCGCCTGCCCATGCGTAAAATGCCATGGCGATGATGACAATCATAAGAAGCAGTTTCTTCATTATCTATCTCCCTTGCTTATCTCATAAGCTTTCCTGAATCTATCAAGCATTTCAAGCCTTAGGGTCTTGGCCTGCTGATCTGGCGCATATGTATGACTTGTCTTTGCCACAAGATTGGAGGCCTTGTCAATCGGGATGTCGCTCATGGCGATGGCTCCAAGCCCGCTGAGCTCTGTGCATGGGCTGAGCAGGGTTCTCGTGGCTATGCCGCTTAGGTCAGCCTTGAGCTGGCACAGGAAGGCCGAGTTGCTTGGCCCTCCTGTTATGGTTATGCTCTCAACCTTCTGGGAGAACAGGCTTATCACAGACTGGGCTGCAAGGCACACGCCTTCGCATATGGCCCTTGCCTTGTCTGCAAGGCTGCTGTCCGATCTTGAGAAGAAGAAGCCGGCCCTTGCCTCTGGATCCCAGATGGGAGCTCTCTCTCCATCAAAGTAGGGAAGGAAGACAAGGCCGTTGGATCCAAGAGGACTTGTAGAAGCCAGGGCATAGAACTCGTCCCAGCCCATATCATCAAGGCCTATCAGGGCCTTGCCAAGCCCAAGGGCCTTGGCGCAGTTGGAGATGATGCCGCTAGTGTTGTAGTCTCTGCCGTTGGGATGGCGGTAGCTCATGAGCCTGGAATCTGGGTCTTTCTGGCTTGCACATAGGTTGAGCCCTTCGCTTGTGCCCATGCGGTCGCAAAGAAGGCCGGGCTTCATGACCCCCGATCCGCATAGATCGGCTATGAAGTCCACGCAGGGCGCATATATTGGAATGCCTTCCCCCAGGCCGAAAAAGCCTGAAGCTTCTAAGCTGACGCTGCCTATGCAGGAACCTAGCTGGGCAAAGGGTGGAAGCTTGGACTTGTCCAGGCCAAGCTTATCTGCCCAGCCCTCTCTCCAGTACCAGTCTTCAAGGCCCTCAGGCGGCATTGCGCTTGAAAGCTCGGAACCAAGGGCCCAGCACAGAAACTCTGCAGAGCCAGGAAGAAAGACAGCGCTTCTGTAGAGCTCTGGGTCGTCTTTTCTGATCTTAAGTATCTTTGGCAGGACAAAGGATGCGTCGATATAGTGGCCGCATAGGTCGCTGATGGTCCTTGCTTCCTCTGCTGCATCGCCTCTAAGCCATAGCTGGGCCTTTGGGACCTCGATTGAGAAGTCCAGGTAATCCAGGCTTGTCAGAACAGGAACCAGGGTGGGAGCGTTGCCGCATATGATGACCTTCGTCGCCCTGCCTGGATCCACCAGGCATGCCCTGAGGGCAAGAAGCCACTTGCGAGGATCGATTTCCAGGCCGCAGGGAATCTTCTCAATGCGATAGTCATGGAAATCTCCCGCCTTGTCTATGAAGGCTGTCTTCAGATCAGCAGTGCCTATGTCGATGGCTAGTATCACAATGGCATAGCATATCATTTTCCGTCGTTTGTTGAAAGCTATTGCTATTTTAATGGAAAAGCTGTTTCATAGGCTCATGGAAAAGCGAAGCTTGGCAACAGCCTTCTCAAACAGGTACATAATGGCACTTGCTCTTCCATTGATGGCGGAGCTCTTTCTGGGTGTTCTCATAGGCTTTGCCGACACTGTAATGGTAAGCTCCTGCGGCCAGAGCGCTGTAAGCGGGGTGAGCCTGGTGGACACCTTGAGCCAGCTGGTCATCCAGGTCCTCTCAGCCTTTGCAACAGCGGGCAGCGTGGTTGCAGCCCAGTATCTTGGGCGAGGCGAGGCTTCCAAGGCCTCAGAAGCCTCCCGGCAGCTTATTGTAGCAAGCTTTGCTACCTCCTCTGTGATGGTTGCAGCCTGCATACTGCTTCGCGAGCCGATAATCGACATGGTGTTCGGCTCCATTGAGCCAAGCGTCAGGGAGGCAAGCTGCACCTACTTTGTCTGGATCTTCCTAAGCTATCCTTTCCTGGCTGTGTTCAACTGCTGCACAGCAACCTTCCGCGCCATGGGCAACGGCAGCCTTCAGCTGAAGGTGTCGCTGCTTACGAATGTGCTCAACATAGCAGGCAATGCCCTTCTTATCTATGTCTTCAACCTCGGAGTTGCCGGGGCGGCAATCAGCTCTCTCTTCTCAAGAATCGTTGGCATGGCCATAATGCTGGTCAGCCTTGGGAAAAAGGACAATCCGATTCATATAGACAGCCTGGCCAGGGCCAAGGGGGAGCAGGCTCACCTTGGAAGGATCCTCAGGATTGCTGTTCCCTCCGCTATTGAGACCTCTTTCTTCCATATCGGCAAGATCAGCGTCCAGAGCATTGTAAGCAGCCTTGGCACTGTGGCCATCGCTGCCAATGCCGTGACAGTGAGCATAACCAGCATAACCTGCGTTCCAGGCTCTGCGATGAGCCTGGCTGCCATCTCGATCATCGGAAATCTTCGAGGGTCGAACAAGATCGATGAGATCAAGCCCATGTCCAGGAAGCTCTATCTCATAGCTGAGGCGGTCATGGCTGCGGTCTCTGCCATTGTGTTTATCCTGCGCCGACCCATGTTCGGCCTTTTCAGCATCAGCAGCGAAGCCAGGGCCATGGCGCTGGGAATCATGAATGTCTATCTGATTGCCCAGGTGGGCCTATGGTGCCTGTCCTTTGTCGTGCCCAACTTCATGAAGGCCTGCGGGGATGCAAGGTTTCTCATGGTTATCGGGATTTGCTCGATGTGGCTTGCCCGAGTCCTGGCAGCAAAGGTCTTTGTGTACCTAGGGCTGGGGCTTCAGGGAGTATGGCTTGGCATGTACCTTGACTGGCTTGTCAGGAGCATCTGCTTCCTAGCCCGCTTCTCTACAGACAGGTGGCTCAAGAAGGAGGTCATATGATCAAGCTGTACCGTTCCTTGTCAAATGACATAAGGACCAACCTCGCCATAGAGGCCTGCCTTATAGATCAAGGCAGAGAGGCTCTCTTTCTCTGGCAGAACGACAGCTGCGTTGTCATCGGAGCCCATCAGGATCCTTGCGCTGAATGCAACCTGGCTCTGATGAAGGCTGAAGGGGTAGCCCTAGGCAGAAGGCCCAGCGGGGGAGGAGCGGTATACCAGGACATGGGAAATGCCTGCTTCACCTACATAAGCCCCTCTTCCAGGACCTTCAAGAGCTATAGCTTTGGTTGTCTTCTCAAGGCCCTTTCCAGTCTTGGCCTGGATGCCAGCCTAAGCGGGCGCAATGATGTCATCATCGACTCAAGGAAAGTCAGCGGCAGCGCCTTTGAAAACAGGGGCAATACTAGCAGCCATCATGCCACAATGCTGATAAATACCGATATCGGAATGATAGGACGATATCTTACTCCTTCAAAGCTTAAGCTTCAGGCTCATTGCGTTCAGTCTGTGCAAAGCAGGGTGGCCACCCTTTCAAGCTTTGACCCCGGCATTGACGCCCAGATGTTCTTCAGCAGCCTCTCAAAGGCCTATGGATGCATTGAAAAGCCCTTGGAGCTTGACAGGACAAGCCCATTGGAAGGGCTGGAGAGCCATCTTGAGCTTTTCTTCAGCGATGAATGGATATTTGGAAAGACTCCCAGGCATAATGCCCAGGTTGAGGTAAGAACAGATGAGGGCATCTTCACCTTCCTTCTTGAGATCGATGGAAATGAGATTGCTGAATGCAAGGTTTACTCTGACTGCCTAGATGAAAAGAAGCCTCTTCTCCTGGAGAAGAAGCTTCGAGGATGTGCAATCGCTGATGGACTGGACCAGCTTGAGGAACCTGAGATAAGGGCTCTTGCTCTTAAGCTTGGAATCTAGTTGCCGTACGGATCCTCGATGTAGAAGCCGTCAGAAAAGTCGTCCTCTTCTTCCTCTTCCTCATCCTCTTCCTTCTCTAGATCATTGTCGTCTTCGTAGTCGCTGATGTCGGGAGCGTCATAAGGATCCTTGAAGTCGTCGGTCTCTTCATCGAAATCGTCGTCCTCTTCTTCCTCTTCCTCTTCCTCTTCCTCGAAATCCTCATCAAAGTCGTCATCGTCCTTGTCAAACTTATAAAGATGAATTGGCATGTGAACCTCGCTGGCTAAACTTTAGAGAAAGAAGATGCAGTTGTCAATAAACTATCGGAAAATAGATGGCAATGGACATACAATCTTTACGGTGGTATGATTCACGCATGAAAAAGATTTCAAGCAGGACTTTTACAGTCATCATATGCGCCCTGGCGATTATGATCTCCAGCTGCTCGAGCTGGGTCACAGTGAGAACCCTCGAGCCGGCAGAGGTCAGCCTCGGCGGAAGAAAGACCATAGCAGTAGCTTCGGTCGATGGATACAAGCAGCTCATGAGCGATTACTTCTTCGTTCCTGAGATTGGAGAGTATTCAGTCAATCCCCTTGTCCCTTACCAGAGGGTCAGCCTGATCTCAGGCTACACCAAGGGCGTGAACAGCGATGTTGCCTCCTATGGCCAGGAGCAGCTTCTCAAGGGCCTCAGGGCAACGGGATTCTTCAACGTCATTCCTCCTGAGGTGACTGATCCCATCGTAAGCGTGGGCATGGTGATGGGCAACACCCAGAAGAAGCTTCTGGAGCAGGGCATTGAGCTCCTGCTCAGGGTCTCTGTTCCCTCGATGACCTTCGATGAGCACATCTACACCAAGCAGGCCGTCCAGTACATCTCAAGCCATGTCAAGGAGGATAACACCACCTGGGCAGGAGGAGATGTTGTGATGGGCACCAACTACCTGCTCAAGCAGACCTACTCAATGACCATCTCCTATACCTTGCTTGCTGTGGATACAGCTGCGGTTGTGAGCTCTGGGACCTTCACCAGCAAGGGCGACAGGGAGATCAAGGTTGCAGACAGCCTGTTCCCGCTGACAAGCAAGGGCGATCCTGACTACTCCAAGCAGCCTGTGTTCAGGTCCTACTACCTGTCCTCAAGCGTTCCAAAGGACTGGTACAATGAGTTCTTCGCCTCCAGCATGAAGACGCTTTGCCAGAAGCTCGCTCCCTACCAGGGAAGCGAGTCCTATGAGCTTCTGGAGATAAAGGGCATCAAGGAAGCCTACAAGCTTTCCGACCGTGGCAGCTATCAGGGAGCAAAGAACCTGTTCATGCATCTCTGGGACAAGGAAAGAAACCCAGATGCCCTCTACAACGCTGCCTTGCTTCAGTGGGCTATGGGAGACATAGAGGGAGCCTACAAGCTTGTCCAGACTGGCTTGAACTCCTCCTGGACAAGCAGCCTCCAGAGCCTGGCCTCCAGCATAGAGTCGTCCATGGCTCGCCAGAAGAAGGCTGAATCCCAGGTGGCAGGGAAGGACGAGCTCTCCACTTCTGACAGCTTCCAGACTCAGATCTACCAGATTTTTGGCAATTGATAGCTTAGATTTGGAATAATATCTAATAATCTAGGAGATTATAAAGCAAGCAGGGCATCAAATGATGGCTTTGCTTGCTTTTTCTTTGTCTTTTGCCTCATTTGATGTCCTGAAACAAACATCTCTAAAGCTTCTTCACATTTTGCTTGACTTATCCTATAATGGCCAGCGAGGTTTGCTGGCATGGCATTATTTGATTTCCATTCACATTTGCTTTACGACGTCGATCATGGCGTCCAGGAGAGAGTGCGCATGATTGAGATCTTCAAGCGCTACAAGGCAGCAGGATTCGGAGGCATTTGCCTGACTCCCCACCTTTTCCACCCTACAGTGCACACCAAGATCGAGAACATAAGGGAGCACTATCGAACAGCCAGGGAGGATGCAAGGGAGCTTGGGCTTCAGACATATCTGGGAAGCGAGCTCTATGTGGGCAGCCAGATGGAGCTTCAATGCATGCCGATTGCCTCCCGCTATGCCCTGGTGGAGTTCTCCTACAAGCTGGAGCCAATGAACCTCAAGGCACGGCTGATGAGCCTGAAGAGCCAGGGCCTGGATATATGGGTGGCCCACGTCGAGAGATACGAGTGGCTGGGGCTTCGAAGCAAGGCTATGGCGGATATGCAGAGCCTTGGATGCTATCTTCAGGTAAACGCAGAGGACTATGGCAGCAAGAGGGTCAAGGAATTCCTGGATGCAGAGATTGTGGACATGATAGTCACTGACAATCATGGCAAGCTGGATGCACCGTCTCTTCTGTCGAGGATCCTTGACAAGGAAGCCCTTGTCGCCGATCGAATGGAGAATATTGCCGCAAGCCTTTGCAGCGATGATGATATAGCGTAGCTTTCAGCTAGGAGGATATTTATGCTTATAGAGATGACCGTGGCGAATTTTCGGTCAGTCAAGGAACCTCAGACAATCAGCTTTGTCGCCCTCAATGATTCCAGGCTGCCGGTCGAGAGGACCTATCAGACAAGCGCAAGCTGGAAGGTCTTGAAGTCAACAGCAATCATCGGGCCCAACGGAGCTGGAAAGAGCACCTTTGTAAGAGCTCTTGAAGCCCTTAAGGGCATCATCACAGCACCCTCCGACATGGAGAATCCTCTAGCCCGCTTCTTTGCAGGAAACTTCTTCGCCTATTCAGAGGTCAAGGGAAGCCCTTGCGAGATCTCCATCAAGGTCCTTCTTGACAATGTCACTGAGGACGGCCAGCCCATAGTGGCCATCTACACCCTGGTTGCAGACAGCAAGCAGGTCTTCCAGGAGAACCTGACCTACAGCTTCGGCAACACCAGGAAGATGATGTTCGACCGCCAGGTCACCCCATCGCTGGACGAGGAGCCTGTATATGCCTACCGCTATGGCAAGCTATATAGAGGCGAGAAGAAGAAGACCGAGAAGAAGATCCCAGCCACCCACAGCTTCCTGGCCTGGGCTGCTGCCAAGGGCGGCATAACCTGCGGCGAGCTGTACAAGTGGTTCAACGAGACGCTCTATATCATGCCCATGGGGGCTGCCAGCGCCAGCGCAGACTACTTGGCAAGCGCCCTTGAAGCTCATCCGCTCTGGGTCAAGCAGCTTGTTGACTTCCTCTGGTCTGTCGACATCACGGACATAAGAAACGTTGTCGTAAAGGACAATGCAGTCTATTTCATCCATACCAATGTCACCCAGCACTACAGCGCCAAGTTCATGAGCGAGAGCCTTTCGCTGCGAAGGCTCTGCGTCATAGCGGTATCCTTCTTTGAGGCTTTCACAAGCCAGAGAGTGATGCTTGTGGACGATTTCGGGATGTTCCTGCATCCCAATGTGCTAAGCCATATCGTCAAGATATTCGAGAAAAGCTCCAAGGGCCGCAGCCAGCTCATCTGCGTTGACTGCAACCCAGCTCTTCTTGAGGAAGGCCTATTCAGGCGCGACGGCATCTGGTTCGCCCAGAAGGACAGCAAGGGAGCCTCCCAGTTCTTCTCCCTTTGCCAGTTCAAGTACAGCGCATACAAGGACAAGGCCAGGCTCATGTATGAGAATGGCTCCTTCGGCGCCTTGCCGATAGTCAGCGAGTTTTCCTTCAGCGACGAGGAGGTAAAGTAAATGAAAAGAGCTAGAATAACTGTTGAGCCAAGAGAGGCCATGCTTCTGGTCACCGCCACAGGCTTTGAGCAGGCCTATTTCGACCAGATGAAGAAGGACTGCAGGTACACAAGCCTGACAGTCAAGTGCTCAAGCAAGGCATCATCAATAATGGACCTCATCAGCTTTGCAACCAAGAGCCGCACTGCAGGCAAGTTCCAGAGCGTCTACATCTTCTTCGCCTATGCTGATTTTGAGGCTCTGAGCGTAGAGGACATCAAGGCAGCCTCTCTTGTGGCTGAGAAGAAGAGGATGCACCTGATCTGGACGATACCATCGCTGGCCATGTGGTTCTACATGCACTTCAAGACCCTGGAGAGCTATGTCTCCAAGCCAGAGGTGTTCAATGATGCACTTTCCAAGGTGTTTCCGGGCTTCAGGGAAGATGCAGAGTACTTCAGCACTGAGGGCCAGAACTTCCATCTCAAGCTCTTCTCCTCCTTCTCCAAGGCTCTTGCGAATCTCAGCGCCTACAACAGGATCTCTGTTGCTAAGACAGGGATTCCGGCATCCAACATGATGGATCTTTACACCGAGATCAACAGGGTATGTGGAAGCGCGGACATAACGCACAACCAGAAGACCCTGGCCAAGAAATAGCTATGAGCTACATCGTGCTCATTATATACCTTGCTTCCTTTGCAACCGGGGCGATGGCGCTGGCCCTGGCCATTCTCTATTCGGCCACTGTCAAGACAAAGTGGTCCAAGTACATCGTGCCCTTGCAGGCTGTGCTTGTAGGGGTGATGGTGCTGGGGCTGCTGATGCAGTATGCCAGGCTTTTCTCAGGCAACATGACCCTTGTCCTTGTGGTAAGGGGAATCCTTACTGGAGTCCTGGCTTATTTCATAGTCGTCTTCCCCTGGGCCATCAGCCAGCTGGTGTCCCAGCCCCTTAAGAGATGGGCCCTGATTCCCCTGGTGCTGGTGAGCGCGCTCTATGTGGCCTTGACGGTGCTTGACATGATCTTCAAGGTAGCTAGCCTTCAGCTTGGCATCTCGATTCTTGTAGGCTGCCTGTACTTCAGCTGCGTAGCCTCGATCTGGAGCAATCTCAAGCGCATCGAGGACAAGCTTACAAGAAGCTTCCTTCTTGTCTTCAACATCGTAAGCCTTTCCATGATACCTGTCAGCATCCTTGCCATAATCTTCCCGGAGTTCGAGTTCTCAAGCTATTCGCTGTATTACCTGGCCTTCTCGATCATCATGGTCACCTACTTCTTCAACTACTTCTCCTCGGTGAGCAAGGAGCATGAGAACAGCATTGCAATCACCTTCGACAAGGCTTCCAGCTTCAAGATAAGCGAGCGCGAGTTCGAGGTCGTCAAGCTGGTGGAGGGAGGGCAGACCAACAAGGAGATAGCCCAGGCTCTTGGCATCTCTGTCAACACTGTCAACAATCACCTTGCCAACATCTTCCAGAAGACTGGAGTCCGCTCCAGGATAGACCTGCTGAACAAGATGAGAGGACTGTGACCTCAGCCTGGTCCACCAGGCCCGCTCCTAGGACCTTTGCAGCGAATGCCTGCCCTTTTTCCAATAAGCAGATTTCTCGGTCCCTGTTGAGCTTAATTGCTGTTTTCTATATAATGCATAAGTTGAAATTGGAGTTAACATGGAAGTTCGAGTTCGCTATGCTCCTTCTCCCACCGGACTGCAGCATATCGGTGGAGTGAGAACAGCGCTTTATAACTATTTCTTTGCCCGGGCAAACCAGGGCAAGTTCATCCTTCGTGTCGAGGACACTGACCGCACCCGCTATACGGATGAGGCGCTGCAGGACCTTTATGACACCCTTGACTGGCTTGGAATCGACTATGACGAAGGCCCTCGCGTTGGAGGCCCTTTTGGCCCTTATGTGCAAAGCGAGCGCTTTGAGCTCTACAAGAAGTACGCCGAGCAGCTTGTCAAGGACGGCAAGGCCTATTACTGCTACTGCACCGAGGAGCGCCTTGAGAGCCTTCGGTCAGCCCAGACCGAGGCCAAGAGCGAGGAGCAGGGCTACGACAGGCATTGCCGCAACCTGACCAGCGAGCAGATAGAGGCCAACGAGAAGGCCGGAATCCCTCATGTCATCAGGCTCAAGGTGCCAATGGAAGGCAAGACGACCTTCCACGATGTGCTTATGGGCGACATAACCCGCAAGAACAGCGATGTATCACCCGATCCAGTGCTTCTGAAGAGCGATGGATTTCCAACCTACCACCTGGCCAACGTCATCGATGACCACCTCATGGGCGTGACTCACATAATGAGAGCCCAGGAGTGGATACCCTCCGGTCCGCTGCACATACTGCTCTACCAGGCCTTTGGCTGGGAGCCTCCTATGTATTGCCATCTTCCGATGGTCATGGGCAAGGACGGCAAGAAGCTGTCAAAGCGCCATGGCTCCACATCTGTCAGGGATTTCCGCGAGCAGGGCTATCTGCCGGAGGCTCTTCTCAACTATGTGAGCCTTGTAGGCTGGTCCTTTGACGGACAGAGAGAGTTCTTCAGCAAGGAAGAGCTTTCCCAGGTATTCACGCTGGAGAAGATCAACAAGGCCCCAGGCGTCTTCGACTACAAGAAGCTTGACTGGTTCAATGGCCATTACATAAGGCTGAAGACCGATGAGGAGCTTGCAAGGCTGCTTGTCCCGTTCATGGAGAAGGCGGGCCTTCTCGACCAGGCACCCGACAAGCTCGAGGCCGCTCTTAGGGTTGCACCGCTGGTAAAGGAGCGCCTAAGGCTTCTTGGCGATATCGGCCCCATGGTCAGCTTCCTCTTCAAGGATCCAGGAGAGCCCAGCCTTGAGTCCCTTCTGCCCAAGGGCCAGGATGCACAGTCCACCTATCTTGCCCTGTCCAAGGCCTATCCGGTGCTCAGGCAGGGCCTTGAGAGCGGAGAGCCTGAGAGCCAGATTGAGGAGAAGCTCAGCAATCTTGCCCTGGAGCTTGGCCTGAAGGTCAATGGCGTGTTCATGCCCATAAGGGTGAGCATTACAGGAAGCACGGTGAGCCCCCCGCTTTTTGATTGCATAAGGGCTCTTGGCTATGACAAGTCCTTTGAGAGGATCCAGAGATCCATCAAGGTTCTGGAGGAGAATAAATAATGGCACAGGTTACCATGGACAAGCTCGTTTCCCTCTGCAAGCGCAGAGGCTTCATCTTTCAGTCAAGCGAGATTTACGGAGGCCTTAATGGAGCCTACGACTACGGCCCGCTTGGAGTCGAGCTTAAGAACAACATCAGAGACTTCTGGTGGAAGGAAATGACCCAGCTGCACGATGACATCGTCGGCCTGGATGCCTCGATTCTCATGCATTCCAGAGTCTGGGAAGCCAGCGGACATGTCTCCAACTTCACTGACCCGATGGTGGACTGCAAGGTCTGCAAGGCACGCTTCCGCGCTGATCAGATCGACCTCAATGCCCCCTGCCCGAATTGCGGCAACAAGGGCACCTTCACTGAGCCTAGGAACTTCAACCTGATGTTTGCAACCCACATCGGGCCTGATGCAGACAGCGCAAGCACCATATACCTTCGCCCAGAGACAGCACAGGGCATCTACGTCAACTTCAAGAACGTTGTCCAGTCCTCAAGGGTAAAGGTCCCCTTCGGCATAGCCCAGGTCGGCAAGTCCTTCCGCAATGAGATCACCACCAAGAACTTCATCTTCCGCTCCTGCGAGTTTGAGCAGATGGAGATGCAGTTCTTCTGCAAGCCGGGCACCGACGAGCAGTGGTTCCCGTACTGGAGAGAGCAGAGAATGGCCTTCTACGGCAAGATGGGAATCAGGCTGGATTGCCTGCGTTGGCACCAGCACGGTCCAGACGAGCTGGCCTTCTACGCCAAGGATGCCTACGACATCCAGTACCTCTTCCCAATGGGATGGCAGGAGCTTGAGGGCGTGCACAGCAGGACCGACTACGACCTGACCCAGCATCAGAAGTTCTCCGGCAAGGACATGACATACCTGGATCCTGAGACCAATGAGCGCTATATCCCATACGTCGTCGAGACCTCTGCAGGACTCACCCGCAATGTGCTGATGGCACTCAGCGATGCCTATGACGAGGAGCCGACCCCAGAAGGCGACACAAGAACCGTGCTTCATTTCCATCCTCTCATTGCACCGATCATGGTTGCAGTTCTTCCACTGGTCAAGAAGGATGGAATCGGAGAGTATGCTGAAAAGCTTGAGCACGAGCTCAGGGAGGACTTCACCACATTCTTCGATCAGAGCGGAGCCATCGGCAGGCGCTACAGGAGAATGGATGAGATCGGCACACCTTATTGCGTGACTGTCGACTATGACACTCTCAAGGACAACACCGTCACACTCAGGATGCGCGACAGCATGCAGCAGATCCGCATCCCCGTAGATCAGATCGTAAGCGAGATTCACAAGGCAAGCAAGACATACAAGAGGAGCTAGATTATGAACAAGACACTGCAGTTGCTCACAGATCGAGGCTTCTTGAAGGCATGCACGGACATTGATGCACTCAGCGACCTTATGGACAAGGGTCCGGTTAAGTTCTACCTCGGGGTAGATCCCACCGGACGCAGCCTCCATATAGGCCACATGGTCCCGTTCTTTGCAATGCACCATCTTCAGGAAGCAGGCCATCAGCCCATCGCCCTGGTAGGCGCTGGAACAGCCATGATTGGAGATCCCTCAGGCAAGACCGAGATGCGCAAGATGCTCACCGCCGATCAGGTCAAGGAGAACAGCGTCCATCTCAAGGACCAGCTGTCCAAGATCATCGACTTCTCCGAGACTCCAGCCCCTGGGCTTGGCAAGGCCATCATGCGCAACAACGCTGACTGGCTGCTGAAGCTGAACTACATAGATTTTCTGCGCGAGATCGGCTCTCAGTTCTCCGTCAACAGGATGCTGACCTTCGAGAGCTACAAGCAGCGTCTTGAGAGAGGCCTGTCCTTCATCGAGTTCAACTACCAGCTTCTTCAGTCCTACGATTTTCTGATGCTCTCCAGAGCAGAGGGCGCCAGGCTGCAGATTGGAGGAGATGACCAGTGGGGCAACATCGTCGCCGGCATTGACCTGATCCGCAAGATGGATGAAAAGGAGTGCTACGGCCTGACATTCAATCTCATCACAAGAAGCGATGGAAAGAAGATGGGCAAGAGCGAGAAGGGCGCCATATTCCTTGATCCGGAGCTCTGCAGCGTCTATGACTTCTACCAGTACTGGAGAAACGTCACTGACGACGATGTGCTTAAGTTCATGAAGCTCTTCACCTTCCTGCCTCTCGAGGAGATCGAGAGCTACAGGAACGTGAATCCAAATGAGGCCAAGGAGCGCCTTGCCTACGAGGTGACCAAGCTTCTCCACTCCGAAGAAGCTGCCCAGCAGGCTCGCAGCGCAGCAAAGGCTGCCTTCGGAGGAGAGGGCGGAAACCTTGAGCATGTGCCAACAGCCGAGCTTTCCAAGGACCTTTTCGAAGGTGAGGGTGCACTAGCCGTCGATGTCTTTGCATCCACAGCTCTTTGCAAGACCAAGAGCGAGGCCAGGCGCCTGATACAGGAAGGCGGTGCTGTGATAAACGACAGCAAGATAAGCGATGTAGCAGCCAGGATCGACTCATCCTGGCTTGATGAAGATGGATGCCTGATGCTGAAGGCTGGAAAGAAGAGGTTCTTCAGGGTCAAGGCGATATAGGAGGCTGAAATTTGAAAAGAATACTCTTAACTGCCCTATTGATGATTGTTTCACTGTCCCTGTGCTTTGCCCAGGGCCAGGTCGAGGAGAGCCAGAACCTAAGCCTGGCTGTCATGCAGGGGCCTACTGGATTTTCCAGCGCCATGATCGAGGGTGTTGACCTGGTCGTCTATCCTTCCCCGAATGAAGCCGTGTCAAGGCTTGCAAGCGGGGAGCTGGATATGGCCTGCCTGCCTGCAAACACTGCAATGAACCTTTATAGCAAGGGCGTCAAGATCAAGGCCCTGGCTGTAGTGGGAGAGGGCATGCTGAGCCTGGTATGCAGCGGATCCAGCCCAGAGGACAAGACTGTCTATGTTCCAGGAGCCGGCGGCACCCCAGATCATTTTGCCATGCTTTTCTGCAAGGACTACACCATAGAGCGCTCTGTAGCAGCCCCAGCCCAGCTGGCCCAGATGATCATAGCCAAGAAGGCCTCCTATGCGCTTCTGCCGGAGCCTTTTGTGACCATGATCCTCAACTCCAGCAAGGATGCCTACATAGTGCGCGACATGAACGATGACTGGAAAGCCCTTACAGGCCAGAGCACCTATCCGATGAGCATCCTGGTTGCAAGCGAGAAGGCCCTTCAGAGCCGTCCTGTCTCAGTGCTTGATGCTGCTGCCTCCTATAAGGCATCGGTGGAGAAGGTGCTCAGCGATCCCGCGCAGGCCGGAAAGAGGATTGAGGAGCTTGGAATCATGAAGGCTGCCCTGGCCCAGGCTGCAATACCCAATTGCAGGCTGGTCTATGTCGGCGCATCACAAGCCAAAGAGCAGATCATGTCCTATTGCGACGTGCTTTTGGAGCTTGCTCCTCAGGCCATCGGATCCAAGAGGATTGATGACGGGTTCTTCTATTAGACAATGAGCAAGAGAAGAGAGAGGATTGTCTTTGCCCTCAGCTGCCTTGGCCTTCTGGCCTTGTGGCAGGCCTTGAGCATGGCAGTCGATTCGCCAGTGCTGGTGCCAAGCCTTCTTGATATAGTCAAGGAGGCTTGGTCTGTCATCAGGTCAAAGGCCTTCCTTCTCAACCTGGGCTCTACGCTTCTTCGAGGAGCAGAGAGCTTTGCTCTCATAGCTGCAGTGTCGATTGCCCTGGCTGTGGCCAGCCATCTCTATAAGTGGGTCTCGGTGGCCCTGAGGCCCTTGCTGCTTCTGTCCAAGGCTGTGCCGGTGATGAGCATAATACTGCTTGCCTTCATCTGGTTCTCCTCGGCTGCAGTTCCAGTATTCAGCGCCTTTCTTATGGGCTTTCCCATAATGTACACCCAGGTCTTCAGCGCCCTGGAGAGCCTGGATCCTCAGCTTGAGCAGATGTGCCTTGTCTATGGAATAACAGGCAAGAGAAGGCTGAGGCACTTTGTCATTCCTTCTCTCGAGCCTTATCTGATAGTTGGCTCCAGGCAGGCGCTGTCTGTGATATGGAAGGCTGTAATAGCCAGCGAGGTTCTCACCGTTCCAGGCCTTGGAGTGGGTTCCCGGATCCAGCTAGCCCAGGTGCAGCTTGAGACCTCCCGGGTCCTTGCCTGGACGATGGCCGCGGTGCTTCTCACCGCCCTAAGCGATGGGATCTTTGAGATCCTGCTCAAAAGGAAGGCATCATGGAGATAAGAGGGCTATTTAAGAGCTTTGGCAGCCTTGAGGTCTTCAAGGATTTCTCCCTGAGCATAAGGGACAGACGCATTACAGCTCTCATGGGACCGTCAGGCTGCGGGAAGACAACGCTGCTTAACATGATAAGCGGACTGGAAAAGGCCGACAAGGGCACAATCGAGGCCTCCGATGGAGCCTTGTTCATCTTCCAGGAGCCAAGGCTCCTGCCTTGGAAGACAGCCTTGGAGAATGTCGAGATAGTCCTTGAGACCCTGGTGGAAAGCCCTCTGGAGCGAAGAGCCAGGGCCATAGAGAGCCTAGAGATGATGAGGCTTGGGGACAAGCTGGACAGCTATCCAAGCCATCTGTCCGGAGGCCAGCGTCAGCGCGTAGCCTTGGCAAGGGCTTTCTGCCTCCCAGCGAAGGTCCTGCTGATGGATGAGCCCTTCTCAAGCCTGGACTCCAGGCTTGTGGACTCCATCATGAAGGATTTTCTTGCCATGTACCAGAAAAGCCCAAGGACCGCCATATTTGTCACCCACGATGGGCTGCAGGCTGGCAGGCTTGCCGATGAGGTGGTGCTGCTAGGCTCAAGCCCCTGCACCGTGCTGGATCGGTTCATTGTGCCCTCAGACAAGGCCTCGCGAAGCCTGGCTGATGCCCTGAAGGCCCACGACAGGATAGAGAGGGTGTTTGAGCAATGAATCTTGCTGTCACGCTTTCCTGCGGCCAGTGCTTCCGCTTTTCCCAGGACCAGGATGGATACTGGAATGGGATCGCTGGAATCAAGGGCTCCGAGCATAGGCTTCACACACGCCAATGCGACCAGAGAGCTCTTGAGGACGATCCCTTCTGGCATCATTACTTCTCCTTTGACAGGGATTATGAGGCCATAGAGAGCGATCTCAGGGGGCGCTTTGAGATTCTGGACAAGGCTATGGATGCCGTCGGCCAGATTAGGATCCTGTCCCAGGATCCCTGGGAGACCCTTGGATCCTTCATCCTGTCGCAGAACAACAACATAAAGCGCATAAGAGGCATGGTGGAGCGCCTTTGCAGGGGCTCTGGCTTTCCTAGTGCAGAGGAAATAGTCCAGTGCAAGGACTTTCTGTGCACCATAGGACTGGGCTTTAGGGACAAGTATCTTTACTGTGGAGCTGCGAGCATAGCTCAGGGCAAGCTGGATCTGAAGGCCCTGTCGACAATGAGCACAGAGGAAGCCAGGAAGGCCCTGATGACCATATACGGGGTGGGGCCGAAGGTTGCAGACTGCACCTTGCTCTATGGACTTGGACGCTACGAGGTATGCCCGATGGATGTTTGGATGAAGCGAGTCATGGAGGCCTGGTTCAACGGGGAATCGCCTTCTATACTGGGACCCTATGCAGGAGTTGCACAGCAGTACCTCTTCCACTATGCTAGAATGATTGATCTTAAGTGAGGTTCATATGATATTCGATATTCTTGACAACCTGGAGCTGTACCAGGCAAGCGTTCCAAAGATCCAGAAGGTCACAGAGGCCTTTGACAAGGACTACCTTTTTGATAAGCCAGCAGGCCACTACAAGACAGACGACCCGGATGTGGAGTTCGACATAGAGGAAGCTGCCCTTAAAAGCGGTGATGCAGACTTCGAGTTTCACAAGAAGCATCTGGAGATCTACGTCGTTCTTCAGGGCAGCGAGCTCTTGAGCACTGCCTTCTCTGAGCTTCGCAGCCTTAGCGACAATTACGACGAGAAGAAGGACGTATCCTACTTCAAGGCCTCTCCTTCCTCTGTGTTTCACGGCACTCCAAGCGCCTTCTGCCTCTTCTTCCCAGGCGAGCCACATAAGGCAGGGATCAAGAGCGACGATGAGAAGGTCAAGAGGGCTGTTTTCAGGATAAAGGAGTGAAGCTCAAGCTGTGAAACAGCACATATCCATGATATAAAGTGCTGCAGGGCATAAAAATGGGATCCAGCTGGATCCCATTCTTCTTGATAGGCAGATTGGCTCTACTGTGTTCCGTACTTGACTCTTTCCCAGATTGCTGTGTAGGTTGCCAGGTTCTCCCCAAGGTCAACCATAAGCTCGTGGTTGGATAGCCACTGTGCGTCATAGAACGGAGTGACTGTCATGTACTGGGCTGCTTCGCTGTTGCAGGTTGATGGGAAGTGGAAGGCATCAAGGAACATGGCGTAGATCTGAGGATCAAGGATGAAGTTGATGAACTCATGGGCCAGGTCCACATGCTTGGCGTTCTTTGGAATGAGCATGTTGTCGATGTAGATCGTGCCTCCCTTAGGACTCATGAAGAAGTCGATGTTGCCCCAGTTCTCCTCAGAGACCTCGGTGAAGACTCCTTCCGGGTATCCATGGACTGCCCAGAACTCTCCGCGGCTGAAGGCCTTGCCAAAGCCTTCGGCATCGAACTTTACAAGGTTGGGCTTCCATACGTTGGTAAGAAGGTTCTCCATTGCCTTGAGCTCTTCGGGGTCTATGGTGTTCACAGAGTATCCCAGGTAGCTTGCTGCAGCTCCCATGGTCTCTCTCATGTCATCGAGCATAGTCATCTTTCCGGCAAGCGATGTGTCGGCGAAGATGGACCAGTCTCGGTCGTACTGCTGAACCTTGGACTTGTTGACCATGATTCCAGGAGACCCCATGAAGTATGGAACGCTGTAGGTCTGGCTTGGATCGTAGGTCACCTTGGAAAGCACCAGTGGTGAGAGATACTTGAGATTTGGAAGCTTGTCATGATCCAGCGGCGTACACATTCCTTGCTTGATCATTATGGATGTGTAGTCTGCGCTTGGGATTATGATATCGTAGCCGGAGGCTCCGCCTGCGGCTATCTTGGCAAACATCTCCTCATTGGAGGAGAAGTAGCTGAGCACAACCTTGCAGTCATATTTCTCTTCGAAGAGCTCTATGACGCTGTCTGGTGTGTAGTAGGTCCAGTTGTAGAGGTTCAGGACCCTTTCGTTGCTTTTTGAGCAGGACGTGAAGCAAAGGATTGAAGCTGCAAGAGCTATCACCAATGCAATCAGTTTGAAGGATTTGTGCATATGAGCACCTCCCACAGGTAATATTCGCGCAAACTATATCAAAATGGTAGTGCAGATGAAAGAATCTCAAAGGCCAAAAGTGAAAAATAAACTTCATTTTATACTTCTCCGGGACAATTTGTTCTGCTAGAATGATTTTATGTCTTCCAGCAAGCTTGATAGGGTGTCTTTTGGCTTCTTTCTCTTTCAGGAGCTTGTCAGCCTGGTCACATCCTTGGCCTGCCTGATAAACCCTCGGGAATTTCAGAACCTTGTAGTGGTTCAGGAATTCTGCGTCTCCTCTGTCCTGGGCTGGACAGTGCTATATGCAGGCATGATAATCATATCCATAGTGCTGCTGGCCATGTGCATCCGGGCTCGGGTGTGGAAGCTTGACGTTCTGCTGATTGGATCTCTTTCTTGCTTTATAATGATATGCGGCTCATGGATTTACCTTGAAACCGGCATTCCTCTGATGCTTGCTCCATCCTTTGAAGAGCTGTGGAGGCTTCTTTCCTTCTTCACCTTCCATCTGATGCTAGTGCCGTTCCTGCTGTTTGCAAGGCTATGCTTCACCAAGGGCAAGGACCTGTTCCTGGCCCTGGCGTGGGTGATCATGGCCATGTTTGTCTTCAACTACATATGGCTGGTGGCCAGCGGCATGGAGTATCCTCCGACGCTTCTAGCCTTGCATATCATGCTGGTAGTGTCCATTGCAGCTGTGATCTGGGCCAGCATGTGGGAGATGAGAAAAGGCAAGGCGACACTGGGAAGGCCGATTGTCATCGGCAGCTTTGTCGTTGCCCTGGCAGGCCTTGCAGATCTTTGCACCTACTATCTCTCTGAGCCTCTTTTCCATTCCTCGACGTTCTTCATAGGAATAGCCCTGTCGGCTTTTCTCATAGTAATAGCCTATGTGAACTTCAGGTCCTTCTCCAGGAGCATAAGCATGGCCCTGGGCTGCCAGAGCCTGGCCAGCGAGCTGCCAAGCGGAATCTTCAGGTCCAGGCTGGATGACAGTCTCAGCGTAGAGCTTGCCAACAAGGCCTTCTACGAGACCTATGGCTTCCAGGACAGGGAGCAAGCCCTTTCCGAGGGCTTTGTGCAGGGAATGAGGATGAGTCCCGATAAGCTCTCCGGCTTCGTGGAGGACTTACGCAGGTCCATAGCCCTTGGACAGAAGGGCATTGTCGTGGAAGCCCAGCAGAATGACAGAAGCGGCAAGCCGCTCTGGCTTCAGACTCACCTTCACTATGCCCCTGAGCAGGACAGCGTGCTTGGCTTCGTAGTGGACCTGACCAGCCGCAAGCTGGCTGAGGACAGCCTCAAGGAAAGCGAGGAGCAGCTCAGGCTCACCGAGCAGCAGTACATGGTCACCCTTG
The DNA here is from genome assembly GCA_028700425.1 of Sphaerochaetaceae bacterium. Classification (GTDB taxonomy): domain Bacteria; phylum Spirochaetota; class Spirochaetia; order Sphaerochaetales; family Sphaerochaetaceae; genus JAQVSP01. Next base: position 23,864 of record JAQVSP010000002.1, read on the forward strand.
CCCAGACAGGGCTCAATGTCTATCGCTATGACATTGACAAGGATACAGCCTATCTGGATGGAAACCTTGTCAGCGCATATGGGCTGCCCAAGGTCATAGCTGATGTTCAGAGCTTCATCACCGAAGGCTCCTTGATAGTCAAGGAGAGCCAGAAGACCTTCCTTGACTTCATCAGAAGCCTTGACAATGGCCAGAAAAGCGCCAGATGCGATGTGGAGGTCGAGCTGGCAAGCAGCCAGAGGCTGTGGATCAGGCAGTCAGCCTCGATAGTGTTCGATTATGGCAGGCCGAGGCATGCAATCATCACCCTGAGCGACATCACCTTGAAGAGGGCCAACGAGCTGGCCTTCGAGGACTGGAAGGCAAGCATAGATGCCCTAGGAACAAAGAACATAGCCAAGCTCAGGTGGAACCTTGCCTCAAATCGCCTTGAGCAATGCAGCGGAGACCTGATTCGCCTGTCCTGTCCCGTTGAGGGCTTCGACAGGCACCTAGCACACATCATCGATACTCATGTAGCCCTTGAGGACCGCGGGCTGGTAGCCGGCAATCTCAGCGTCGATAAGCTGATAAGAAGCTACGAGAGCAAGAACTATGAAAGAAAAGTGGGCTTCAGGCTCCAGAAAGGCACGCAGATGAGCCTGCTTATAAGGCTCATGGAAAGCGGCACAGGGCCCGATGTGACAGCCTACATTGTACTAAAGAAAATAGAGGAGAGCATCGACAGCGACCTGGGCTGCTGCGACTCTCTTACAGGGCTTCTTGCAAGGCAGGCCTTTGAGGCCAAGGCCAGCCAGGATTATGTCAGCTCTTCAAGGCCCTTCTGCATTGCCATCATGGACCTTGATGGATTTGGGGCTGTGAATAGCCTCTATGGCCACGATGTGGGCGACCAGAGCCTGGTCAATGCAGCCCAGGCCATAGAAAGCGTCATAGACAGCGAGGGCATAGTCGGCCGCTATGGCAATGATGAGTTCATAGCTGCCTTTGCCTGCTCGAGCATGGAGCAGGCCAGCCTGATGGCCAGAAGGCTTTGCCTGAGGATCAAGACCATATTCAGCGAAAGGCTGAAGCTGACAATGACAGTGGGCCTCTCTCTCAGTGCAGGCTTCAGAAGCCTGGATGAAATGCTCAAGAACGCAAGCAAGGCCCTAGAAAAAGCGAAAACCGTCGGAACTGACGGTTTTGCATACAGCGATGAAGCTTAGAAGGTATTCGGAGCGAAAGGACTCGAACCTTCGCTATCCTGGTCCCAAACCAGGCGCCATAGCCACTAGGCGACGCTCCGATAGACAAAGGAGAGTATATTTGCAATGATGAATCTCGTCAAGGCAGGTTATGGAAGAAAGTAAGCTAGATTTGATAATTTCAGTGCTGGATCGAATCTCTCCAAGGGAAATAACCTTCCTGGAGCCTCACGACCCGTTCCAGTTTCTCATAAGCGTCATACTGTCGGCCCAGACCACAGATGCATCAGTCAACAAGGTCACCCCGGCCCTGTTTGCCAGGTACCCAGACCAGAGGGCGCTGGCCAAGGCTGACATTGAGGAGGTCAAGGCCATAATAAGGCCCACCGGCTTCTACAACACCAAGGCTCGCAACATCATCGCCGCCTCCCAGATGCTGTGCGAAAGATATCCAGACAGCTTTCCCATGACCATCGAGGCCATATCCAGCCTGCCTGGGGCAGGGCGCAAGACAGCCAACTGCGTCCTTGGCTCTGTGTTTGGCCAGAGCGCCATCATCGTGGACACCCATTTTGGCCGTGTGGTCGGCCGCCTTATGGGCCCTTCCTACACCCTGGACCCCACAGCCCTGGAGCTTAAGCTGAAGGCCGAGATGAATCCAAAGGACACCTATCGCTTCTCAATGACAGCCAATCTTTTTGGCCGTACCACCTGCCATGCCCGAAACCCTCAGTGCCAGTCCTGCCCTCTGTCCAGCCTTTGCTGCTACTTCCAGGAGCACAGCAAGGCCTGACGGATTTGGTCGTCCTCATTGCTCTTGCATCTACACATCTGGATTTGCAACCTTAATTGACGAATGCTCCACCAGGGGTTAAGATGAGACCCAAAAGGAGCCTATCATGAAGCTTAATTACAAGAGGACCCTGTTTGTTGGGTTCGCGTTCTTCCTTATCTGCCTTTTCTGGCAGGCATACGACAACATCGTCCCAAAGATCCTCATTGACAAGTTCGGCATGTCCCAGACCTGGAGCGGAGTCATAATGGCCCTGGACAATGTGCTTGCCCTGTTCATGCTTCCTCTCTTTGGATCCATCTCCGACAAGTGCAAGAGCAAGCTTGGCAGAAGGACCCCGTTCATCCTCATAGGCACCATCTGCGCCTGCGTGCTTTTTGTAGGCCTTTCCTTTGCAGACAACCTTCAGCTCAAGAACCTCGGGCCTGCAGCCCGCTTTGTCACAGGCTCTGATGGGCTTCGCAGCATCGATGCTGAGGGCATGAAGAGCATCTATGATGCAACGGAGGGCATGATCCTGGAGACCACCGATGAGGGCAAGCAGTTTGTCCTGGGCAAGGACATCAGCGAAAAGGAGTTCCTATCCATCAAGGCTGAGATCAGGACCGAAGAAGGAAAGACAGCTGTCAATCCTGTTTTCTCCAACTATGTTGTACCGGCCAGGGAGGCCTATGCAGCAACTGTGAAGGATGCCAACAAGCTTCCTCTTGCGCTCTTTGTCATAGTGCTGCTTCTGCTTCTGGTAAGCATGGCCACCTTCCGCTCCCCGGCAGTGGCCCTGATGCCTGATGTGACCATCAAGCCCCTAAGAAGCAAGGCAAACGCCATCATCAATCTCATGGGAACAGCAGGAGGAATCCTGGTCCTGGCGCTTGGAATGGTGTTCGCAACAGGAAAGTACTACAACGCGATGATCAGCTACACAGGCTACTTCTCCCTTATAGCAGGACTTATGCTGCTGGCCCTCCTGGTCTTCCTATGGAAGGTCAAGGAGCCCAAGCTTGTGGAGAAGATGAAGGCCGACAGCGCCAAGTATGGAATCGAGGAAGTTGATGCAGATGCTCCTGAGAACCTGAGAAAGCTCTCCAAGGAGGAGAAGCAGTCGCTCTTCTTCATCCTGGCCTCCATCGTGCTCTGGTTCATGGGCTACAACGCAGTTACCTCCAAGTACTCGGTCTATGCGGGAACAGTGCTCAACCTTGACTACAACTCGACTCTTCTCATTGCCCAGGCTGCAGCCATAGTGGCCTATCTTCCAGTTGGAATGGTTGCTTCCAAGCTTGGACGCAAGAAGACCATCATGGCGGGCATCATCATGCTTACCACAGCCTTCTTTGTCGCCTCCTTCCTTCGCCAGGGCTCTCCTGCTTTTGTCATGAACCTGATGTTTGCCTTGGCTGGAATAGGCTGGGCCACTATAAACGTCAACAGCTTCCCGATGGTTGTTGAGCTGGCAAAGGGCGGCAACGTAGGCAAGTACACAGGCTTCTACTACACAGCAAGCATGGCTGCCCAGACCCTGACCCCGCTTTTCTCAGGCTATCTCATGGACACCACTGGAACTATGACAGTGCTTTTCCCATACGCCACTCTCTTTGCAGCGCTGGCTTTCTTCACCATGATTTTCGTCAAGCATGGCGATTCCAAGCCTGAGGCACGGAAGGGTCTTGAGGCCATGGATGTGGATGATTAGTCCAATTAGGACCTTTTTGCCAAAAAAGAGACAACAGGGCTATTTACTAAACTTCCTTTTTTTGATAGCTTGTTATCCGTGCCCAAAAGGGCTTAGTCTGATTATGATTTAAGGCGGATAGAGTTATGGCAAGAAGATGTGATATTTGCGGAAAAGGCACTGTATCAGGAAGCAACGTTCCGAGAAAGGGACAGGCCAAGAAGAAGGGCGGTGTCGGACAGCATATCGGCGTAACAACCAAGAGGGTCTTCAGGCCCAATCTCGTCACCGTCAAGGCAATGGTTAACGGCACTCCGAGGACTATCAAGGTATGTGCAAGATGCCTGAGAGCCGGAAGGGTCGAGAAGGTTGTCAACATCAAGCAGGAAGCCTAAGGGCTTTTATGCTTGAAGTAGAAGAGTCCTTTCGCAGGGCTCTTTTATTTTATTCAAAATCTGCTTCAGATTCACTGATTCGTTTGATATATCGAACAAGGAGAAAGCCCAATGAGAAGAACAGTCAATGCAATACCCCAGTCATTCCTTGATTGCAAGGAAAGCTTTGAGACCTTGCAGTCCATATTCAGGCAGACAGACATTCTTGTGCTGCCTACCCTGACAGAGCAGCAGGAGCAGTGGCTGGACAAGGCCATGGCCTTCAGGAATGCCTTTGCTGTCGACTATGATGTCCTGCTCAAGGGCGGCCTTGATTCAGGGATCATCTCCCTTGTGCTTTGCCGCTGCAAGCTCTCTGGAGACACCGAGCATAACAGCGCCCGGCTGGCAGCCAAGCTTGGCAATGTGGATCTGGTATTCTGGAGCGATGAGAAGCTTTGCGATGCTGACAGGCGCTATGTGAGCCACGCAAGGCCCATAGAGCATCTGAGCTACGGGGAGGCTGCCGAGCTTTCCTTCTTCGGATCCAAGCTGCTTCACAGCGCTCACATGGCCCCTGCCATGGAGAAGGGCATCGCAGTGAAGCTTGCCTGCCTCAGCGACCCGGATGCCAAGGGAACCATCATTGATTCCAATGTCGTTGAGTCCAGCAGAATAGTAAGCGGATTTGGGCTCATAGAGAATGTTGCCCTGCTTAGCATAGAAGGTCCTCTGATGAGCGGGGTGCCTGGAGTGTCCTCCAGGCTCTTCACTGCCCTCAGCGACCAGAATGTCTCGGTGATAATGATAAGCCAGGCTTCCAGCGAGTACTCCATATGCCTTGCTGTGGATGCAAGCGTCAAGGACAAGGCTGCAGAAGCTGCAAAGCAGGCCATGGGCGCCTTGTTTGCTGATATGATCGAGGTCAGGGCAGTGCCTGACTGCGCCATCATAGCCGCCGTCGGCGAGAGGATGGCAGGCTCGGTGGGAGTTTCTGCCAGGCTTTTCAGCAGCCTGGCAAGGGCAAACGTGAGCGCCAAAGCCATATCCCAGGGCTCCATGGAGCGCAACATAAGCGTGGTTGTAGACAAGGCTGATGTGAAGAAGGCCCTCATGAGCCTTCACGATGCTTTCTTCGCTCCCAAGGGCCCAAGGCTGCTTATAGCAGGATCGGGCAATGTGGCATCAGCCTTGATGAAGCTTCTTGCCAGGCGAACCGATGTCTCTGTCAGTGCAATCTGCAACAGCCGATCAGCCTTGCTTGATCCCCTAAGCCGAAAGGACTGGAAGCAGGATCTTCTGGTGGCTGATTCCAGGTCCCTGGAAAGCCTTATGGACAGCCTGGATTACGACATACTTGTGGACTGCACGGCATCCAGCAAGACCGCAGACCTTTATGAGAAGGCTCTTGGAAGCGGAAGATGGGTAGTGGCAGCCAACAAGGACTGGGCAAGCCGAAAGGGCACAGACCCAAGGCGCATTGGCCATGAAGCCACTGTAGGGGCAGGACTGCCGCTAATGAGAACCCTTAGGTCCCTGAAGGCAACAGGGGATGAGATAACAGCCATAGAGGCAACCCTGTCTGGAACGCTTTGCTGGATATTCAGCAGCCTTGATGAGTCAGCAAGCTTTTCTGAGCTGGTGATCAAGGCCCATGAGCTTGGCTACACTGAGCCAGATCCAAGAATGGATCTCAGCGGGCTTGACGTGGCCCGCAAGGCTGTGATACTTGGCAAGGAGATGGGAATGGATTGCTGCCTGGAAGATGCAAAGGTCCAGAGCCTTGTTCCAGAAGGACTTGAAGGCGTGAGCAAGGAGGAGTTCCTCTCTCGTCTCAAGGACCATGACAGCGAGCTGGGCAAGCTGGGCAAGGTAAGCTATGTAGCATCCATCAAGCCTGGCTGCATTGAGTGCGGTCTCAGGCCCTTTGACTATGCCCAGGGCAAGAACAATGCCATTGTGATCTATACCAAGGCCTATGAGAGCGGACTGGTCATCCAGGGCCCGGGGGCTGGAGCTGATGTTACAGCCTATGGCGTTCTGGCCGATATACTTGACTGGAGGAGATGACATGAACTACGCAAGCACAAGAGACAGGAAGCAGGAGAGGCTCTACAGCCTGCCTGAGGCCATGATGACAGCCCTTGCCCCAGACGGAGGGCTCTTCGTCCCGGTTGTGATACCGCAGATCAACAACGCACCTCTTGGGCAGTGCAGCAGCTTCGTGGAGATGGCCTTTGAGGTTCTTCACCCGTACTTCGAGGACAGCGAGCTTGAGTCAAGCCTGCCTGAGATCTGCATGGATGCCTTCAGCTTCCCAGTGGACCTGAAGCAGATAAGCCCCAAGACAACGGTGCTTGAGCTCTTCCATGGCCCCACAGCGGCCTTCAAGGACTTTGGAGCCAGGTTCCTGGCCTCTGCCATGGACAGGCTTCTGGAGCTCTCCGGCCAGAGAAGGACAATACTGGTGGCTACCAGCGGAGATACAGGATCGGCTGTAGCCTCAGCCTTCCATGGAAAGAAGAACATAGATGTGAAGGTGCTTTTTCCAAAGGGAAGGGTCAGCGAGAGGCAGAGGATCCAGCTGACATGCTGGGATTCCAATGTGTCTTCCTATGAGGTGGATGGCTCCTTCGATGATTGCCAGGCCATGGTCAAGCAGGCCTTCATGGACCCAGGCCTTAGGGGCCTGGCCAGCGCCAACAGCATAAACCTAGGCAGGCTGCTGCCCCAGACCACATACTACTATTTTGCAAGCTTCAGCTACGCCTTGCAGGCTGGGAGAATGCCCACCATCATCGTTCCGTCGGGCAACCTAGGCAACTGCACGGCTGCCTTCATGGCCCAGATAGCAGGAGCTCCCATTGAAAGGATCGTTCTTGCCACCAATGCAAACAGAAGCGTCGAGGACTATCTTGAAAAGGGAGGCTTTGAGCCTAGAGCCAGCATCCAGACCCTTGCCAACGCCATGGATGTAGGGTCCCCTAGCAACATGGAGCGCCTTATGTACCTATACCCTGACTTCAAGGACTTCAAGAGCCAGATAAAGGCTTTCAGCGTCAGCGATGAGGAGATAAGAGCCACGATCAAGGCCGTCTATGATGAGACTGGATACGTCATGTGCCCTCATACAGCCACCGCCGAATGCGTGAGAAGGCGAGACCTTGGGGATAGGGAGGCAATTGTCGTCTCCACAGCAAGCCCAGCCAAGTTCAACCATATAGTCGAGCCTATAATTGGGCGCCAGTTGATGGTTCCAAGCCAGCTTGAGAGCCTGCTTAAGAGGCCCTGCAAGGCCATAGCAATCAAGGCCGACTATCACGAGCTTTTCTAGATTCCTTTAACAAGCCGAAGAAGAGGCTGCATAAGTTCCAGGGGCTTCCTTGTCTTAACTTAGAAATCTTATTCAGAGCCTAGCTTATGTAAAGGGGATTTGAGAATGCGATGATGCTGCCATCCGAACCCCAGATCTCCACTCTCACCAAGCCTGTGCTGCTCTGGGTTGGGATACGGATTGCAAGGCTTGAGCTGGTGGCTGCCTGCTCAAGGACCAGCCCTCCCTTGTTGAGCACCTTCACTATGGAGCCTTCAGCCAGGGCTGTGATGTTGATATCGACAGACTGGCCAGTGCTGCAGCTCACGGTATCGCCCATGATGGCCGTGCCGCAGGTCAACTGAATCACCGGCCCATCAGCTGCGGTTGTCACGTAGGAATGGCCCTTATTGAGGGCATACAGCACAGCCACCTCAGTTCTCTCGGTCACCCAGACATTGTTGAACTCATGACGGCTGGTATAGTCTCGGTGGGCATCGCTGCCGGCGGTCCCCACAAAGCTCTTTCCTGCAGCCAGCATATTGTAAAAGTCGCGCTGAAGGGTTCTTTTATCTTCGTCATTCAGGCCCCTGTTCAGGATCTCCACAAAATCAGTGTTCAGATTGTAGGTGAAGGGGACGCTGGGATCCAGGCCCCTGTTGGGATGGTTGTGCTGGATCAGCGCTCCAAGGCCATGCAGGTAATCGATGTAGGTGTTGAATTCTTCTTCTGTAGAATCGCTTTTAGGAAGATTTGGCATCTCTGTGAGCCCAAGGATATTGAAATGCCCAAGGTTGGTGCCAAGCTCCAGGCCGCTGAGCACGAGAAGCTCGTCAGTGCTCCAGTCGTACTTGTTCTGATCGACTGTGTCATGGTCGGTCAGGGCTACAAAATCGTAGCCTGCCTTGATGGAATCGGCCAGGACCCTGCTTGTGGGAATGCCAGACCCGTTTGATTCACCGCTATGGCAATGCAGGTCTCCGGTGAGGACAAAGCGCTCTCCAGGCAGCTCAGTATAGCCATTCAGCAGCAATGCAGCTTCCGCTGGCCTTGTCCTAAGAGTGGGCTCCGGATAGTCGCCTGGGGCAAATTGACAGCCAGCTAGAGCTAGGATCGCTGAAATGATGGCAGCTGTGAACAGCAAGTTGCGTTTTCTTCTCATGATATGCTTTCCTCTTGCCCACAGTATAGCACGGGTCACATTTAAAATCCAATTAAGAGAGCTGGTTGCATATCCAGAGGGAAATAGGCTTAATTGTTCATAGATACTTAGCAAATATAGAGGATGAAAAGCTTGGTTTTCTTGCATCTTGACCTGTTGTGTTGCCACTTTGTGGCTGGAATGTCCTAGATTGCATATATGGACATTCAGCAAATGATCGAGGCGGTTGCGCTCAAGCGCTTTGGCATCTCATCGCTCAAGCCCTTTCAGAGGCTTGTGATCCAGGATATCCTTGAGGCCTTGGATGGTGTGGAGCAGAAGAGGATCCTGGTGGTCCTTCCCACAGGGCTTGGAAAGAGCCTTTGCTTCATGCTTCCTAGCCTGCTGTGCAAGAATCTTTCCATACTTGTCTATCCCTTGCTCTCTCTGATGAGCGACCAGCTTGGCAAGCTTGAGGCCCTGGGCATCGAGGCAGCCTGCCTCAAGGGCGGCCAGACAAGACAGGAAAGGCAGCATGCCCTAGGCAAGCTCAGCAATGGGACAAGAATAGTGGTCACCAACCCAGAGACTCTTGGCCAGAAGGCTGTGCTTGAGGCCCTGAAGGCCTATGAGGTAAGCCTGCTTGTGGTCGACGAGGCCCATACTGCAAGCCTTTGGGGCAGGGCCTTCAGGCCTTCCTGCCTAAGGCTTGGAGCCATTGCCGAGGCTCTAAAGCCCAAGGCAACCCTTGCCTTCACGGCAACTGCATCTGATGCTGTTGTCAAGGACATTGGCTCTATAGTGTTTTGCAATAAGTCCTTTGCCTTGATTCGAGGCGATGCTGACAGGCCAAACATCTACTATGGCAGCGTGCAGAGCCTATCCAAGCTTCATAGCCTGAGGCTCATGGTCACAAGCGCCCCCAGGCCCTTGATAGTCTTCTGCAGGAACAGGGCCCTCACTGAGAGCCTGGCACGTTGGCTGAAGGCCTGCACCTTTTTGGATTGCAGGGCCTATCATGCAGGCCTGAGCAAGAAGGCGCGAGGCGAGATCGAGGCCTGGTTTCTCAAGTCCTCTGATGGGGTATTGTGCAGCACGAATGCCTATGGAATGGGGGTAGACAAGCGCGGTCTTAGGACTGTGGTTCATTATCGCATGCCGGACTGCCTTGAGGACTTTCTTCAGGAGTCTGGAAGGGCTGGGCGGGATGGACTTTCCGCCTGGTCCTGGGTGCTTCGGGACCCAGGGGAGAAAAGGGAGATCTTCGACTGCTGCATAAGAGCCTCGGTTCTCAAGGCCTTTGGTTCGCTTCAGGTCAAATGCAGCGGGTGCGACACCTGCATGGGCGTGCAGGACCGCATCGAGGGCCTTGAGGAGATAAGGGCGGTGCTGGTCCATCATCCTCTTCGCTATGACAGAAAAAGCCTCATCGAAGTCCTTATGGGCAAGTGCAAGGATGGGCTTGAAAGCTATTATGGAGTCCTGTGCTCATGGAAAGAGTGCGAGGTGGAAGAGGCCATAGACAGCTGCCTGCGCCTAGGCCTTGCGAAGGCCATTGGCAAGGCAGGGCGTATCTATTGGGCTTTTAAAAACAGTTCTTATGTATTAAGATCGACGTGGAGGAAGGTATGATCGACATAGATGCAAGGACCATGGAGATGGTCTGGGGCAAGGATTGCGACAAGAAGGCATGCATGTCTCGAATAGAGAATGTCCGCTCTGGCTTTGAGAGGCAGTTTGGGTGCCAGCCCAAGGAGCTCTTCTCCACCTCAGGGCGCACTGAGCTAGCTGGAAACCATACCGACCATAACAGGGGCTTGGTCATAGCTGCCACTGTAACGCTGGACACCCTGGCTGCTGTGAAGAAAAACGACGATATGGTCGTTCGCCTTATAAGCGAAGGCTTCGCTCCCTCCTATGTAGATCTCACTGAAGGCCTTGAGCCCAAGGAAGCCGAAATAGGCACGTCCATGGCTCTTGTCCGCGGCGTTGCCAAGGCTCTTAAGGAGAAGGGCTGCAGGCTTCAGGGCTTTGATGCCTACACCCAGTCCATTGTGCCAAAGGCCTCAGGCATGAGCAGCTCAGCCTGCATAGAGGTCCTGTGCGGCACAGTCTTTGATGAGTCCCAGAGTCCTCTTGCGCTGGCCCAGGCTGGCCAGTATGCTGAAAATGTGCATTATGGCAAGCCTTGCGGGCTCATGGACCAGATGGCCTGCGCCTATGGCGGAATCATCAGCATAGACTTCAAGGATCCGCTCAATCCCATTGCCAGGAGGGTGGAGTATGACTTTGGCTCCAGGGGCTATGACCTGGTCATTGTCAACACAGGCGGCAGCCACGCCGACCTGACAAGCGACTATGCCGCCATCCCTGCCGAGATGAAGGCTCTTGCGGCCTTCTATGGCAAGAAAAGCCTTAGGGACGTGGAGCCCGAGGAGCTCTACAGCTCCATCAGCCTTGCCCGAAAGGCCATGGGCAATGATAGGTGCATTCTCAGGGCCATTCACTTCTTCCAGGAGAACGACAGGGTCAGGGCCATGTCAAGAGCCATTGAGGAGGACGACATTGCTTCCTACCTTCGTCTTATGAAGGAGTCCGGCCATTCCTCCTTTGAGTATCTTCAGAATATATACAGCCCCTCCGATCCAAGGCAGCAGGGCATCAGCCTTGGGCTAGCCCTTGCACAGAGATTTCTTGGCAGCGATGGTGCATATCGAGTGCAAGGCGGCGGCTTTGCAGGAACCTTCCAGGCCATGGTGCCCAAGTCCAGAACCGAGGCTTATGTAAGGCTGATGGAGGGTGTATTCGGGCAAGGAAGCTGTATAAACGCCTCAATTCGCCAAATGCCCACTGCAAAAATAGCTTTCTTCTAAAAAAACAGTCTATTGCATAATTCATGCATGTGGTATTATCCACTACGGAGGGCTAGCTTGGGCATAAGGACGATTCTATGCAGGAAAAGGGTGCTTCTCTGCTTTTTGCTTATTCTTGCCATGCTTCCAGCCAGGGCCTACAAGGTCGGCCTCTATGAGATGAATGGCTTGCTCCGTGTGAATGCAAGCGGCCAGTATGCTGGATACATTATCGATTACATGGACATGCTCGAGTCCTATTGTCCAGAGGGCTTCGAGTATGAGCTGCATAGCCTGGATGAGTGCATGAATCTTATGGAGAATGGGGAGCTGGACTGCATACCAGCCCTTGAGCGCAGCGAGGATAGGCTCAGGCGCTTTGACTTCTCAAGCATCTCCATGGGCTCTGATGGATGTCAGCTTGCATGCCTGGAATCGGCGCATATGAATGCAAGCTCGTCCCTGGACAATCTGAAGGTGGGAATCATAGCAAGATCCATATACGGAAAAGCCTTGCTGGAATATGCCCTAGTCCACTCGCAGGCTCCACAGATAATTGAGTACAGCACCCAGGAAGAGCTTGCCAAGGCTCTTGAAGACGGGCAGATCGATGCCGTGGCAATGAGCCGTGCAGGCCTTCTTCCTGGCTGCAAGGTCATCCTGGAGATACCGACCTCTCCGTTCTATATAGCCACATCCAAGAGCAATCCGGCGGTCCTCTACGACATAGAGGATGCCCAGAGAGCCCTTTTTGCAGACAACCCTGCCATCATATCTGAATTGTCGCGCATTCATTACAATGTAGGATCCAACAAGCCTCTGGTGCTCACCCGCGAAGAGGAGCAGTACGTTGCTTCGGCCGATCCCATACGCGTGGCAGTGAACACCAACGCTCCTCCATATGCATATTACTCCTCCAAATCGGTGGTCAAGGGCCTGATTGTGGATCTGCTTGGCATCATCAGCGAGAAGACTGGGCTTCAGTTCACTCTCATAGAGGTCAGGGACTTCGAGGAGGCCTACCTGCTTGCAAAGGAGGGAAGGGCTGACGTGCTTGGCCTCTGCTACAGCGACAAGGCATTCTGCGAGTACAATGGACTCGATAGCACCTCGTCCTTCCTTTCAAGCCAGATGGTGCGGGTCTATAATGCCGAGAAGGAGAATGGCCAGCTTGCGGTGGTGTCGGGAACCTACAGCGAGTTCCTCTGCCAGCAGAAGCAGCTTGCCTGCCAGCCTTACAGCACATGGAAGACAGTCTTTGATGCCATTCTTGACAACAAGACCGGCCTTGTCTATGTCAACCAGAACACAGCCAGCTTCTTTCTGAACCAGCCTCGCTACAGCAGCCTGACCTACACCTATCAGGATCATCTGGACAAGGCATTGCTCACCTTGGGCATGATCAAGGCCGAGGATCCAGTTCTTCTCGGGATTCTCAGCAAGACCATAGATGCCATTCCAGAGGATATGATAGACAGGGCCCTTGTAAGCTCCATGAGGCTTGACAACGGAGTGTTCACCAGCCTTGTCATGTCCTATCCAGGAGCCTTCATAGCATCGGCGCTCTTTGTCATCTGCCTTATCATATTCATATCCATTCTCATAAGCCAGATACGTAAGAGGAAGGCCAAGGAAGCTGAGAGCCAGATAATAGCGGCCAGGGACCTGGCCCTGTCCCAGAGAAGGCAGGCTGAGCTGGACAAGCTGACCATGATCTTCACCAGGACAGCCTTTGAAACAAGGCTTGGGAAGATGCTTAGGGAGAACGCTTTCGAATCCTATGTTGCCGTAAGCATGAAGATCGGCCATTTCAGCCTTTACAGCGATGTCTTTGGCAACGAGGCGGTGGATTCTCTGATAGCAAGTGTTGCAGGTGCCTTGAATGCCTTCTGCAAGGACCTGGCTCAGAAAGACAGATGCCTGTACGGAAGGCTTCATGACGATCATTTCATAGCTGTCTTCTTGAAGGAGGACCTGGATCTGGAGGGTCTTTCCCAGTCCATCGGGCAGGTCTGCCTGCAGAACGAGACTTCCATCGAGCTGGTGCCTCGCTTTGGAATCTATCCCATAGAGGATTCAAGCCAGGCTCCTGAGGAGATCTGCACCATAGCCGACTCGGTCCTGCATGGAGATGATCAGAGATCGATACACTACTACTCTCATGACTCCCAGAAGAAGAGGGCCCTTGAACAGGAGGTACTGTCGAGCTTCTCGACGGCCTTGAAGAATGAAGAGCTATGCATGTACCTGCAGCCTATATGCAGCAGGGATGGCAGGATATCAAGCGCAGAGGCCTTGGCTCGCTGGATACGAAAGTCCGGCCAGGTCATAATGCCTCAGGTCTTCATTCCTGTTCTTGAGAAGAGCGGGCTGATCAGCAAGCTTGACTTCTACATGCTTGGCCAAGCGCTCAGGTACATCGAGGACCGCAGGTCCAGGGGCCTCTTCCTCTTCCCGATCTCAGTGAACTTCTCAAGAGTGAGCCTTTTCTCAAACAGCTTTGAGCATAACATTGACGAGATTCTAGCCCGGTTCAATGTAGACAGCAGCTTGCTGTATATAGAGATCACAGAGTCCACAATAGCCAGCTCCCCGCGCTATCTGCTGGATGTCATCAACCGCCTTCATCAGAAGGGCCTCAAGATCATGATGGATGATTTTGGATCTGGATATTCCTCGCTTAACATGCTGATGGACATGCCAGTGGATTTTCTGAAGCTGGACATGAGCTTCGTCCGTTCGGTTGTAACCTCCACAAGAGCCCAGAAGATTGTCCAGTCTGTCTGCAAGCTCGCCCAGGCTATGCGCCTCATAACTGTATCAGAGGGCATCGAGACAGAGGAGCAGCTCTTCATGATGGAAAGCTTTGGCTGCGATTTCTTCCAGGGCTTCTATTTCTCGGCTCCTGTTGGGACAAAGGCCTATGAGGACATGGGCTTTGAGGCTGCAGCCAGCACTGACACAGGCCATATGGCAGCAAGCGAGGACAGTACAAGCGGCTCTTCGATGAGAAGCATATTGTCCAACCTGGCTGTAGGGATAGCCATCTACCCCTTCGATGAGCCTGATAAGCCCATGTTCATGAACTTCAGCCTGTGCGACATGATATGTGCAGCCTCTGAGAGCAAGGAGTCTGCGCTGTCCAGGTTCGTCGGCCGGCTCTTTGATGAAGGAAAGGCCAGCATAACAGAGCGCATGGGAGACTTTGTCAAGGGCAAGCTCTACGAGAAGGAGACCAGGTTTCTCCGCGCCGATGGCAAGACTCTGGTCATCAAGGCAAAGGTGCGCTTCGCGGCCAGCCTTGATGGCGCCTATACCTGCTATGCCTGCTGCGAGGACATCACTGAGGTAGTGCAGAACCGACAGGCCAATGCCTGGCAGGCAGAGCGCTTCAAGGTCCTGGCCGAGATGACCAACATGCTTGTCTTCGACTATGACTGCAGGACAAGCATCCTCTCTTATTCCATTGTGCTTGGAGAGGCTGGCATGATAGAGGTCAAGCGTGAGCTTGGAGACATCAGCGAAGGTGCGTTGCCCAATTTCCCGCCTCAGAGCATGGCCTTGCTAAGGTCAAGCTTCAAGTCTCTTATGCAGAATCCTGGCACCACCACCATTGAGCTCCAGACCAAGCTTCCAGGCAAGGAGGATGTGCGCTGGTATGCCATGAGGATACAGAGCATACAGGATGAAGATGGATCGGTTTACAGCCTTGTAGGAGGCTTTGAGGATATCCAGTCGGCAAAGGAGCAGGAGAAAGAGAGCAAGATGCGCGAGCAGGACCTCATACGGCAGGCCTACTATGACATGACCACATCGGTTCTGACCCGGTTCGCCTTTGAGCAGGCCTCACAGAGGATGCTGATGATGGCAAGCCCTTCACAGGTCTCGATGCTCTGCATTTATGACCTGGACAACCTGAAGTACATCAACGATCACTGGGGCCACCAGAGGGGCGATCTGGCGCTCATGCTCATCAGCCAGGCTTTCAAGGCTTCCCCAATCATGACAGAGGCTGTATTTGGCAGGGTCGGAGGAGATGAGTTTGGCATCATAATGCCCCTGAGAATCAGCCAGGAGGCTCTTCTCAAGGGCCTTGAGGAGATCCAGTCAAGCATAGCTGAGCTCAGGACCCAGGTGGATGAGGGAGCTTCCCTGTCTGTAAGCGGAGGCATTGTCATAGCCAATAGGCCAATGGCTTATGCTGAGGCCTTCCAGATTGCAGACCGGGCCCTGTACAAGGCAAAGCAAGGCGGAAAGGGCTGCTTCCATATAAGCGAGCAGCAGTAGCCTGAAGCTTCGAGATTGACGTTTCCATCAAGCTGACTTAAACTCTAGCTAGAGGTCACATGAGAGTATTAGTCATCAACCCCGGCGCAGTCTCCACCAAGATAAGCATATTTGAAGAGGAAGTTGAGGTCTTCAGAACATCCATTCCTCACAGCGACTCAGACCTCAGGCAGTTTGACAGGATCATAGACCAGAAGGCCTATCGCATGGGCCTGGCAAGAGAAGCGCTTCGCTCTTCAGGGTTCAGCAGCTTTGATGCCATATGCTCAAGGGGTGGGCTTCTTGCCCACATTCCTTCAGGCACCTATCTCATCAACGAGGCTGCCATTGCTGATGTGCTAGACCCTCCCTATGGGGAGCATGCCTCGAATCTGGGAATCCTGATGGCTCATCAGCTGAGCATAGAGTACAATTGCCCAGCCTGCTTCGTCGATCCGGTGAGCACCGATGAGAACGAGGCGGTGGATTCTCTGATAGCAAGTGTTGCAGGTGCCTTGAATGCCTTCTGCAAGGACCTGGCTCAGAAAGACAGATGCCTGTACGGAAGGCTTCATGACGATCATTTCATAGCTGTCTTCTTGAAGGAGGACCTGGATCTGGAGGGTCTTTCCCAGTCCATCGGGCAGGTCTGCCTGCAGAACGAGACTTCCATCGAGCTGGTGCCTCGCTTTGGAATCTATCCCATAGAGGATTCAAGCCAGGCTCCTGAGGAGATCTGCACCATAGCCGACTCGGTCCTGCATGGAGATGATCAGAGATCGATACACTACTACTCTCATGACTCCCAGAAGAAGAGGGCCCTTGAACAGGAGGTACTGTCGAGCTTCTCGACGGCCTTGAAGAATGAAGAGCTATGCATGTACCTGCAGCCTATATGCAGCAGGGATGGCAGGATATCAAGCGCAGAGGCCTTGGCTCGCTGGATACGAAAGTCCGGCCAGGTCATAATGCCTCAGGTCTTCATTCCTGTTCTTGAGAAGAGCGGGCTGATCAGCAAGCTTGACTTCTACATGCTTGGCCAAGCGCTCAGGTACATCGAGGACCGCAGGTCCAGGGGCCTCTTCCTCTTCCCGATCTCAGTGAACTTCTCAAGAGTGAGCCTTTTCTCAAACAGCTTTGAGCATAACATTGACGAGATTCTAGCCCGGTTCAATGTAGACAGCAGCTTGCTGTATATAGAGATCACAGAGTCCACAATAGCCAGCTCCCCGCGCTATCTGCTGGATGTCATCAACCGCCTTCATCAGAAGGGCCTCAAGATCATGATGGATGATTTTGGATCTGGATATTCCTCGCTTAACATGCTGATGGACATGCCAGTGGATTTTCTGAAGCTGGACATGAGCTTCGTCCGTTCGGTTGTAACCTCCACAAGAGCCCAGAAGATTGTCCAGTCTGTCTGCAAGCTCGCCCAGGCTATGCGCCTCATAACTGTATCAGAGGGCATCGAGACAGAGGAGCAGCTCTTCATGATGGAAAGCTTTGGCTGCGATTTCTTCCAGGGCTTCTATTTCTCGGCTCCTGTTGGGACAAAGGCCTATGAGGACATGGGCTTTGAGGCTGCAGCCAGCACTGACACAGGCCATATGGCAGCAAGCGAGGACAGTACAAGCGGCTCTTCGATGAGAAGCATATTGTCCAACCTGGCTGTAGGGATAGCCATCTACCCCTTCGATGAGCCTGATAAGCCCATGTTCATGAACTTCAGCCTGTGCGACATGATATGTGCAGCCTCTGAGAGCAAGGAGTCTGCGCTGTCCAGGTTCGTCGGCCGGCTCTTTGATGAAGGAAAGGCCAGCATAACAGAGCGCATGGGAGACTTTGTCAAGGGCAAGCTCTACGAGAAGGAGACCAGGTTTCTCCGCGCCGATGGCAAGACTCTGGTCATCAAGGCAAAGGTGCGCTTCGCGGCCAGCCTTGATGGCGCCTATACCTGCTATGCCTGCTGCGAGGACATCACTGAGGTAGTGCAGAACCGACAGGCCAATGCCTGGCAGGCAGAGCGCTTCAAGGTCCTGGCCGAGATGACCAACATGCTTGTCTTCGACTATGACTGCAGGACAAGCATCCTCTCTTATTCCATTGTGCTTGGAGAGGCTGGCATGATAGAGGTCAAGCGTGAGCTTGGAGACATCAGCGAAGGTGCGTTGCCCAATTTCCCGCCTCAGAGCATGGCCTTGCTAAGGTCAAGCTTCAAGTCTCTTATGCAGAATCCTGGCACCACCACCATTGAGCTCCAGACCAAGCTTCCAGGCAAGGAGGATGTGCGCTGGTATGCCATGAGGATACAGAGCATACAGGATGAAGATGGATCGGTTTACAGCCTTGTAGGAGGCTTTGAGGATATCCAGTCGGCAAAGGAGCAGGAGAAAGAGAGCAAGATGCGCGAGCAGGACCTCATACGGCAGGCCTACTATGACATGACCACATCGGTTCTGACCCGGTTCGCCTTTGAGCAGGCCTCACAGAGGATGCTGATGATGGCAAGCCCTTCACAGGTCTCGATGCTCTGCATTTATGACCTGGACAACCTGAAGTACATCAACGATCACTGGGGCCACCAGAGGGGCGATCTGGCGCTCATGCTCATCAGCCAGGCTTTCAAGGCTTCCCCAATCATGACAGAGGCTGTATTTGGCAGGGTCGGAGGAGATGAGTTTGGCATCATAATGCCCCTGAGAATCAGCCAGGAGGCTCTTCTCAAGGGCCTTGAGGAGATCCAGTCAAGCATAGCTGAGCTCAGGACCCAGGTGGATGAGGGAGCTTCCCTGTCTGTAAGCGGAGGCATTGTCATAGCCAATAGGCCAATGGCTTATGCTGAGGCCTTCCAGATTGCAGACCGGGCCCTGTACAAGGCAAAGCAAGGCGGAAAGGGCTGCTTCCATATAAGCGAGCAGCAGTAGCCTGAAGCTTCGAGATTGACGTTTCCATCAAGCTGACTTAAACTCTAGCTAGAGGTCACATGAGAGTATTAGTCATCAACCCCGGCGCAGTCTCCACCAAGATAAGCATATTTGAAGAGGAAGTTGAGGTCTTCAGAACATCCATTCCTCACAGCGACTCAGACCTCAGGCAGTTTGACAGGATCATAGACCAGAAGGCCTATCGCATGGGCCTGGCAAGAGAAGCGCTTCGCTCTTCAGGGTTCAGCAGCTTTGATGCCATATGCTCAAGGGGTGGGCTTCTTGCCCACATTCCTTCAGGCACCTATCTCATCAACGAGGCTGCCATTGCTGATGTGCTAGACCCTCCCTATGGGGAGCATGCCTCGAATCTGGGAATCCTGATGGCTCATCAGCTGAGCATAGAGTACAATTGCCCAGCCTGCTTCGTCGATCCGGTGAGCACCGATGAGCTTTGCCCCTTGGCGCGCTACAGCGGGTTTGCCCCCATGCAGCGCGAAAGCTTCTTTCATGCCCTCAACCAGAAGAGCATGGCAAGAAAGGCCGCTGAGATCCTTGGGCGCAGGTATGAGGACCTGAATCTCATAGTCGTCCATATGGGCGGAGGCGTCTCGGTGGCTGCCCACCGCAAGGGCCTTGTAATTGACAACTACAATGTGAAGGACGATGGGTCCTTTTCCATGGACAGGGCTGGGGCCCTGCCTGTGAACGCAGTGATAAACTATTGCTTCTCCGGCCTGACCAAGGCCCAGGTCAAGAAGACCCTGGGCTATGAGGCAGGAGTCTACTCCTACCTAGGCACCAGAAGCTTCATGGAGGTTGAGCAAAGGGCAAAGGAAGACCCCAAGGCCCGCGAGGTCATGGAGGCTCTTGTCTACCAGCATGCCAAGGACATCGGGGCCATGGCTGCGGTGCTTAAGTTCAAGGTGGATGCAATAGTCTTGACAGGAGGCATGGCCAACAGCCAGCTTTTGTGCTACTCAATCTGCGAGTATGTAGGCTCCATAGCCCGCATCATCATCCTTCCAGGTGAAAGCGAGATGACAGCCCTTTGCCAAGGAGCCTTGAGAATGCTTCGAGGAGAGGGAACCAGAGTATATCCAAGTGGAGAGATAAATGAGACATCTAGATGAGCTTTTTGCTCTGTGCAAGGGGCATAGGACCTGCGCTGTAGCTCAGGCTGCAGACAGGCCTGTGCTTGAGGCATGCGTCATGGCCAAGGCCCGGAATCTGGCCAGCTTCATCCTTTGCGGCGACAAGGCAGCGATTGAGGCAGGCCTGAAAGACCTTGGCGAGGAGGCTGGGGCCTGGGACATACGCCACCAGGACAGCCCACAGGCCTGTGCAGCGGAAGCTGTGAGGCTGGCAAGGGAGGGGGAGGCAAGCCTTCTGATGAAGGGCTTATTGAGCACCTCGATTCTCATGAGAGCTGTCCTTGACAGGGAGAAGGGCATAAGAGGGCCAGGCCTGCTAAGCCATGTGATGGCCTATGAGGTGCCTTCCTGCCCTAGGATCCTCTTCAATACCGACGGCGGGCTCAATACCTTTCCCAATGCAGAGCAGAAGGCCATGATACTTGAGAATGCCATAGGCCTTCTGCACAGGCTTGGCTACATAGGCATCAACGCAGCCCTGATAGCAGGCAGCGAGACTGTGGATCCAAAGATACAGGCCACTTTGGATGCGCAGAAAATATGTGCGCAGCAAGAAAGGTGGGAAAGCCTTGGCTGCAATGTATATGGACCTGTGGGCCTGGACCTTGCAATAAGCAAGGACGCATGCGCTCATAAGGGCTATGAGGCCAAGGGAGCAGGGGAGGCCGACATACTGCTGGTTCCAACCTATGAGGTGGGAAACGCCATGGGCAAGGCCCTGACCTACTTTGCCAACGCTCAGAGCGCAGGCATCATAGTCGGAGCGGCCTGCCCGATTGTTCTTGTATCGCGATCAGACAGCGCCATGACGAAGCTTCACTCCATCGCCATGGCTCTTGCATAGGAGGTTTACCATGCCAAAACATCTTTACAGCGGAAATGAGGCTGTTGCAAGAGGCGCTTATGAGGCGGGGGTCAAGGTGTGCTCAGCCTACCCAGGCACTCCAAGCACCGAGATATTCGAATCCTTGCCCCAGTATGAGCCAGCTCTCTATTGCGAGTGGGCTCCCAATGAGAAGGTTGCCCTTGAGGTTGCCTATGGCGCCTCTATAGCCAACGTGCGCTCGATGTGCGCAATGAAGCACGTCGGGCTCAATGTGGCCGCCGATCCCATGTTCACCGCAGCCTACAATGGGGTGGGAGCAGGGTTTGTGATCATCACCGCCGACGATCCGGACATGCATAGCTCCCAGAACGAGCAGGACAACCGGCGCTATGCTGAGTTTGCCAAGATCCCCATGCTTGAGCCTTCTGACAGCCTTGAGTGCCAGGCCTTCATCAAGGAGGCCTTCGAGATATCGGAGAGATTCGATGTTCCGGTGATATTTCGCATGACCACCCGCCTTTGCCACTCAAAGAGCCTCATAGAGCTTCACGAGCCAATAGAGATTGAATCCAAGCCCTACAGCAGAAATGCATCCAAGTTCGTCTCCACCCCTGCAAACGCCAGGCGCAACCATGCAAGCCTTGAGAAGAAGCTTGCAGATCTGGAGGCCTTCTCCAACGCAAGCCCCTTGAACCAGGAGATAGACAATCCTGGAGCAACCATTGGTGTAATATCCAGCTCTGTTGCCTTCCTCTACGCCCAGGAGGCCTTTGGAGACAAGGCTTCCTACCTGAAGCTCGGGCTTACCTTCCCGCTTCCAATGGATAGGATAAGGCAGTTTGCCTCGCGTTTTGAGAGGGTAATTGTCATAGAGGAGCTGGAGCCCTTCATGGAGACTGCCATAAGGGCCGCAGGCATAGAGTGCGAAGGCAAGGCCATGACAGGCAAGATCTATGAGCTGAATCCTCAGTTGGTGGAGCAAAGGGTGCTTGGCATCCAGAAGCCCTATGTCGCTTGCCCCATCAAGCTTCCAGCAAGGGCTCCTTCGCTATGCCCAGGATGCCCACATAGAGGCTTCTTCTATGCCTTGTCCCAGAATGCAGACTATGTGATCTGCGGGGATATCGGCTGCTACACCCTAGGCTGCGCCCCTCCGCTGAATGCCATGGACAGCGTGGTATGCATGGGCGGCGGATTCACCCTTGCCCACGGCATGGCCAAGGCCTTCGAGATGCTTGGCGACAAGCGCCACAAGGTCTTCGGGGTGCTTGGGGACTCAACGTTCTTCCATTCAGGGCTTACTGGAGCATCGGAGATAATCTACAACAGCAGCTCTGTCATACCCTGCATCCTGGATAACAGGATAACCGGCATGACAGGCCAGCAGGACAACCCTGGAACAGGGCGCAATCTCATGGGCGGCAGCGCTCCTGTGCTGGACATAGAGGCGATTCTCAGGTCCATGGGCTATGACAAGGTCCTTGTCGTGGATCCCTGGAAGCTGGATGAGGTCAAGGCCGCCATCAAGGAAGCCCTGGATCATGAAGGCCATTGCGCCCTGATAGCCAAGAGGCCATGCCTTCTGATCAAGGGCGCACCCAGGACAGCTCGACGGTTTGCTGTGGACACCCAGGTCTGCAAGGCTTGCCGAAAGTGCCTCAAGCTTGGCTGTGGAGCCATAAGCATGAAGGAAGGCAAGTCCAGCATCGACCCGGTTCTTTGCGGGGGATGCTCATTGTGCGCTCAGACATGCCCCTTTGGGGCAATCAAGGAGGCTTGAGATGACAAGCATGCTTATAGTTGGAGTTGGCGGCCAAGGCGCCATACTTTTCTCTAAGATCCTCACCGAAGCCTTGGTTGAAAAGGGCTATGATGTGAAGATGAGCGAGGTTCATGGCATGGCGCAGAGGGGAGGAAGCGTCTCCACCCAGGTTCGCTTTGGAAAGAAGGTTCTCTCCCCCATAATCGGGCTGGGAGAGGCTGACATCCTGGTCAGCCTGGAGGAGATGGAGAGCGCCAGGTACTGCAGCTATCTGAAGCCCGGCGCCATAGCCATCATAAATCGCTACAGGCTGCTGCCTGGCAGCCTTGCTGATGGAAAGGAGAGCTATCCTGAGGGCATAGTGGACTTCATGTCCGCACACTTTGAGACCCATCTTGTGGAGGCTGCAGCAGCTGCGCAGGCTCTAGGCAACTCAAGGTGCATGAACCTTGTGCTTCTTGGAGCCATGAGCAACCTTGAAGCCTTCAAGGACCTAGATTGGGAGACCGTGATCAGAAGATCTGTTCCCCAGCGCCTGCTGGACCTTAATCTCAAGGCCTTCGAGGCAGGGAGGGCCTTGCCATGGTAAGTTCCCTGATGGAAGCCTATGGAAGAAAGAGATCCTGCATAAGAGAGCTTTTCGAGTTCGGCAGAACCCTTGATCCAGACCTAGTCATGGACTTCAGCCTAGGAAATCCCAGCGTCAGGCCGCCCCAGGCTGTGCTGGATGCCTTGTCAGAGCTGGGCAAAAAGGATGTTCATGGCTACACGGTAGCTCCTGGATCCATGGAAGTCAGGAAGGCTGTATGCCGGCATCTCAACAGCATAGGCAAGGCTCACTACGAGCCAAGCGGCATAATCATGACATGCGGAGCGGCAGCGGCCTTGTGCATATGCATGAAGGCCTTAGCCATCGACTCTAGCACCCAGTTCCTGGCCCAGGCCCCGTACTTTGCTGAGTATGAGTGCTTTGCCCGCGGCTGTGGAGCCAGATTTGCGGCAGCTGAAGCTGATCTTGAAAGCTTTCAGATCAACTTCCCAGCCCTTGAAGCCCTTATCGGGCCAAGCACCCAGGCCCTTGTGCTCAACAGCCCCAACAATCCATCAGGGGCCATCTTGTCAGAATCCACCCTAAGGCGCCTTGCCCAGCTTCTTGAGAGAAGAAGCGCAGAGCTTGGCCATAGGATCTACATAATAAGCGATGAGCCCTACAGGGAGATTGTCTATGATGGGGCAAGCATGCCTCACATAGCGGACTGGTACGACAGCACCATCGTCTGCTATTCCTACAGCAAGAGCTTCAGCCTGCCTGGTGACAGGATAGGCTACATCGCCGTCTCTGATAGCGTTGATGACAAGGACAGCCTCATGGCCAGCCTGGCTGGAAGCGCCAGGGCCATGGGCTATGTCTGCGCTCCATCGCTTCTTCAGGCAATGGTAGCTCGCTGTGCCGATGTAAAGCCGGACATCTCTTCCTATAGGGAGAACCGAGACCTGCTCCTTGGCAGCCTTGAAGCGATGGGATATGAGTGCGTGATGCCCAGCGGAGCCTTCTATCTTTTCATCAAGTCGCCCTATTCCAGCGCCAAGGCCTTCAGCGATGAGGCCAAGAAGCATGGGCTGCTGGTCGTCCCAAGCGATGACTTTGGCTGCAAGGGGTTCCTGCGAATAAGCTACTGCGTGGACAGAAAGGTCATAGAGCGCTCATTGCCTGTCTTTGAGAAGCTGCTTAAGCAGGACTAGGTCCTCAAGGCAACAACACAGCGCTTTTGAGATCGGAGAAGGCCTTCAGGGTCTTCTCCTCTGTGCTGCAGTTGAAGAGGATGCTTGCATCCTCGGTTCTGATGGCTATCAGGGGCCTTACCTTCTCATAGGCGAAAAGATAGTAGTCCACTTCATCGACTCTATAGACCCCGCTGGAAGCCAGGATCGAGGCAATGCCAGTGACCTTGGTCCCTCTTTCGGGGTCATCCAGGATTTCTACAGCCTTGATCGATGAAAATGGTATCTCGACTCTTGAGCTGAAAAGGCCCTCTACAATAACTCTGTCCTTCTTTATCACATGGCTTGGGACCGCTATGACCATCAGCATAGCTGTCAGCAGGACAGCTGCAGCCAGGGTAGTCAGAATGGCTGTCATTGTTCCTTTCTTCATGATCGGGCCTCATAGATTGCGCTTTGATGGCTTGCAAGCTGCACAACAGGGTCGCTAGAAAGCAGATTCTGCTGCCAGTCATAGGCTTTTCCGCTGTACTTCAGGCTTATAGCTTCCTCTGAGGTGTTGAAAAGCGCAGTGATTGAAGAGCCATTGAGCTCGGCCATCCATATTCTCAGCTTGCCTGTATCGCAGGTCTGTCTTGGGCATTGGCCGCTCTTGTGAAGCTCCAGCAAGAAGCGATCGGAAAGGATCTTCAGAGTTGCCTTGTCCAAGGCAGAAGGATCTGCATCAATGATCATAGGAGAGCCCATAAGGCTCCAGAAGCGCATCGCAGTCTGCAGCTCTACAGGATCCATGCCCGGCTTTATAAAGCCGCAATCAAGCAAGCAGCCAGGCCTCCTGAAGGCCGCCCATGAGCTGGCCTTGTCAAGCGCATGGACTATGTCGCTATAGCTGCTGCAGGACCTGTGAGCGATGCTGAAGGCACCATTGTTGTCTACAAGCTCATCGGCAAGCTCAAGAAAGGCATCTGAGGAGCCTAGGCTCAGCACCATGTCCGTCTGTCTTTGCTCTATGCTGTCTACAAGAAGGGCAGCCTCGTCAAGGGAGCCTTCAAGCACATCCTCGACTCTTATAAGGTCCACGCCCCAGCTCTCATACAGGTCAATCAGCGATTGATAATATTCAAATGCCCCGCTTCTGTGAGGATCGACTCCATAGCAATCAGCATTCCATGAGCATGCGGGGAAGGCTCTGGCTATATCAGAAGCTGTGGATTCAGATTCCATGATGGCAGAGCCCTTGTAGACGCATTGGCGCGCTATGCCATGCATGATCTCAAGGCCGAGCTTGAGGCCCATAGAATGGAGCTTGGAGGCAAGAGGGCCAAAGCCCTTGGAAGACTTGGAGGATGGGAAGCGGACAGGACTGGGGATGAGCCTTGAATAATCATCGGTGAAGACCGGCTCAAAAGGGGAGGCTGGCTTGGCTGAATACCAGCCTAGGGGAATTATGATGTACTCATATCCAAGATCAAGGAGATGGGCCTTCATGAATGAGGCTGCCTGAAGAACCTGGTCCTCATTGAGGCCGGTCATGAAACCCCGGTATGGCTTGCTAAGTGCGGCTAACATGCCTTAAGACTAGCAACAAGAGCCCCGCAGGTCAATCAGAAAACAAATGGCAGGACTTTCATCCTGCCATTTTAGGGCCGACAAGGTTTGAACTTGTGACTTCTACCGTGTGAAGGTAGCACTCTCCCGCTGAGTTACGACCCCGCGCAACGAACAATATAGCAAAACAGCCTCTTGATGTCTAGTAAGAGCAAAAGAAGAAATTGAGAAAAAGGCGCTCTATGCACTTTCCTGCCGAAAAAAACCTTTATAAACCCACGTAGTGCAACAGAATGACTAAGGCTTTTGTTTACAAAATCGGTTTAGTAAGCTAAACTCAATGCATAGATGCTCTAAACGGGCAAGGCTTGTTATATAAAAACAGCCTATCATGGGAGGCAAAGCATGGATGCAAAGAAAATCAAAGCCAAATATGACGAAAAGCGCATGAACCTTACCAAGACCTTGAAGAAAGGAACTCCAGAGTATGAGAAGCAGCTCAAGGCTCTGGACAAGGCTGAAAAAGAAGCGCTTGCACAAATTCCCATGACCAAGAGAGAGAAGATCAAGGCTGAGAAGGCCGAGATCTACAATCGTGTTCTTGAGCAGTGCCAGGCTCGCTGGGATGAAAAGTCCGCTCTAGCGCAGAAGCAGGCTGAGTCCCTGGCTGCCGAAGAAGCCAAGAAAGCTGCTGAAGCCAAGAAGGCCGAAGCCGCCAGAAAGGCAGAGGAAGCACGCAAGGCCGAGGAAGCCCGCAAGGCAGCCGAGGCCAAGAAGGCTGAAGAGGCCAGAAAGGCTGAGGAAGCACGCAAGGCCGAGGAAGCCCGCAAGGCAGCCGAGGCCAAGAAGGCCGAAGAGGCCAGAAAGGCTGAGGAAGCACGCAAGGCCGAAGAAGCCCGCAAGGCAGCCGAGGCCAAGAAGGCCGAAGAGGCCAAGAAGGCTGAAGATGAGGCTCGCAAGGCAGCTGAAGAGGCCAAGACTGCTGATGAAGCCCGCAAGGCTGCAGAGGCAGCAAGGCTTGAGGAGCTTGCCAGGGCGACTATCAGGAAGATTGAGGAACAGGAAGCTGAAAAGGCAAAGAAAGAGAGGAGACCTCCAAAGCCGGTTGACTTCAATTTCCTTTCCAGGAGAGCATCCAAGCTTTATGACGATACATTTGTAGCCTTGCATGACCTTCAGGCCCAGGTAGACCGGAAGAATGGCGAAATCAAGGCTCTCAGGACCCCAAAGGATGCAACTGAGGACCAGAAGAAGGAGCTGTCAGCAAGGCGCGCTATTTTGAAAGCCGAGGCGAAGAAGCTTCAGGCAGCATTTGAGATCAAGGTTGAGTGCGCAATCTCTCTTCAGAAGAACATACTCGATTACCAGACCGTTCTCAGAGCGCAGAAGCAGGAAGTCAAGGTCTATAACAAGCAGCCGCTTCTGGAGCTGGTTGAAGAAGTTGATCCTAATGAGCTGAGCAGATGATTGCATGAAGCTCTAGAAGATGTGAGGGCAATGCCAATGGCATTGCCCTTTTTCATGATCTGGATATGCGGGCTTCAGCTCTTTTGGGATTCTATTATGGTCTTGACTTGATCGACAGGAAGTCCAACATATCTGCTGATGGTCTCTAGATCCAGTCTGTCATTGTGCATTCGCAACACAGCCTCCAAATTTGCTTCAGCCATTCCCTTGACCATTCCCTTTTCAAAGCCTTCCTTAAGCACCTCGTTCTTTTCAGCTCGTAGGTCCCTTTCCCAGTCCTTATGGCCCCTGTAAAGCTTGTACAGCTCCTGGTTGCTCATCAAGTCCTCATACAGCCTGGCAAACTCCTTCAGCCCTTCCTCAGAAACTTCCAGCATCCTGATTTCCTCCTCTGTAACATGCTTGTTGCATAAAAAAGTACAGGCATTTAAATAATACATTGTCATTGCAATCATGTAAAGTCTTCAGAGATATGAGAATGCGATTCATATGTACATCAATTATTGTCAGGCTTACGCGCCTGCTCTTTTTGTTCGTGTCCATAAGCCTCATCACATTGACAAGCCTGTCGTCCTTAATCCCCCTTGGTGTATAATTAAGGAAGTTCACTTGGGTCACGCTGCTGAGGCAGCTGTAATCATCTCCTCTGCTAAGTGAATCAACTATTATCCTGCACAGGTAGTAGATGCTCCTGTTTGCAGATGTCTTTCGCTCCTGCATTGTGAACTCAACATTGACTAGCTCAGCATCAGTGCACTGGGCAATGAGGTCAACCTTGATCTCCTTGCCAAACCTATTCTGGCCTTTGTAGGTCTTCTGTGTCTCAACTGAGACGATGCTGATTCTCTTGTCCAGGTCAGCCATGCAGAATGTCTCATTGAGCATGCCTTCCAGGGCAGGCCATGACCTTCTGTCAGAAAAGAAGATGCTTATGTAAGGCTCGTTGAGCAGGCAAGGCCTTCTTCTCTTCTCAGATTCGCTGATGATCTAGCTCTTCATGCTTCAATAAGGAAGCAAAAGCCAGAATTGCTCAAGGCAAGATATTCTGGCTTCCTTTCTTGAGAAATAGAAAGCTTTTATAAGTGCATAAAAAAGCGATGCACTGCTTTGTTGCATCGCCTTGACAGCCTTGCAGGCTTGATCAGCCTTGCTCTTTCTGAGATAGAGTATCTATGGACTTGCCAAACACCCAGAAGCGATAGACGCAGAACTCTGTGCCCATGTTGATGAGCATAGTGCCAAAGAGGATTATATACTCATTCCAGCCAGCTACATCCAGGGCGTTTCCCCACCATGTGGAAAGCGGCGTGAAGACACAGTAGTAGGCAAGGATCTTCAGCATTGCAACTGGCACGTTCGCAGCGCTCTTGAAGGTGAAGTTGCGGTTCAAGGTGAAGTTCCAGATGACCGAGCAGACCAATGCTATCAGATAGCTAGGCCAGTACTTCCAGCCGATTAGGCTGTTTAGAAGCGCAAACACCCCCGTCTGGATCAGCCCGGCGCTGGCTGAAAACAAAACGAACTTGACGGCCTGGACCAAGGTCTTGCCTTTACTCTCTTCCATAGAAGCTCCTTGGGCGCCATTCTACTACTAAAGTCCTGGCATGGAAACAACCAAGGCTTCATCAAGCAGCTTAAAAAGGGGAAAAAGCCAGGACACCCAAGCAAAAGATGGAGACTGGACTACAATGAAAAAGGCTCTTCTGATGAGAGAAGAGCCCTTTGACCTGAAAGCCCTGAGGCTAGCCGATGAGATGGTCTATTGTCCTTAGGACCTTGTTGCGCTGTATCTTGCGGGTGCTTGTCATGACCATAGGCTTATCGAGGATCGTGATCTTGCTGATCTTCTTGTAGCCAGGAAGATGGATGTTCACATCCTTGACGGCGCCTTCTATGGCCTTCTTGACCTCCTGTTCAGCCTTGTCCTTGGCAAAGTCCTGGCTTGGATATATGACAGCCTCTATGCCTTCGCTCTTCTGGGACTTGTTCATCATGTAGCCTCTGACCATGATCTGCGCAATGGCTGGGCAAAGCTGAAACTTGTCCTCTATCTCCTCTGGGTACACATTCTTGCCGCCTTCTGTGACTATCAGGTTCTTGGCTCTTCCCTTGAGGTACAGATAGTTTCTTTTAAGCGATCCAAGGTCGCCGGTGCGAAGGTATCCATCCTCAGTGAACAGGGCCTTGGTGTTTGCTGGATCCTTGTAGTAGCCCTGGGTGACGTTTGGACCCTTGACCACGACCTCGCCGACGCCAAGGAAGTCAGGATTGTCGATTCTCATCTGGACAAGCGGAAAGACCTTTCCTACGCTCTTGATCTTGAAGCCCTTGACTGGATTGAGAGTGAGAATCGGGCTTGTCTCAGTAAGGCCATAGCCCTGTATGAAGTTTATGCCAAGCTGCTGGAAGGCCTTGAAGGTCTTCGACGAGAGCGGGCCGGCTCCGCATATGCAGACTCGGTTGTCCATGAGCCCAAGCCCATCAATAAGGGGCTTGAACCAAAGCTTCCTATGATTGAGGCCAAAAAGCTTGCGCGTTATGCCGTTGATGAACATCAATAGCCTTACCACCCAGTACCCAAAGGCTCCCTTCTTCTCCCTTACGGTCTTCATGGCTCCTTCAAGGAACTTGTTGTAGACAATGGGAATTGCGTTGAGGAAGGTCACATGGCCTCGCTTCATGTCCTTGATCATCTTTGTAGGTGCAATGGATGACGACATGAGACAGCAGCAGCCATTGGCGGCGCACTCAAGAAGAACTGAGGTGCAGCAGTAGGAGTGATGCAGCGGCAGAATTGCAAACATCACGTCATTGCTGGAGAGGTCAAGGAACTGATAGTCGCAAGCCTGGTATACATCGCTTGTGATATTTGCGTGAGTGAGGATGACAGCCTTCTCGTTGCCGGTGGTCCCGCTTGTAAAGAGCAGGGCAGCCACATCGTCGCAGGAGCATTCGACCATGTCAATCGGCTCGGTGTCCAGCCTCCACAGGTCCTCTGCAAGGTCCCTGCAGAAGGAAAGGCTGCTGATGAACTGAGGGTGGCTCTCCTTGAGCCTGCTGGCCACATCAGGATCGAAGAAGCAGGCCTTGCAGTCTGCAAACGGCAGAAGGGCAGCCATCTTATCATCGTCCATCTGATTGTCAACAGGAACGACTATGGCTCCTGCAAAGAGCACAGCAAAGTAAGCCAAGGCCCATTCTGGGCTGTTCTTGCCATTCACTGCAACCTTGTCGCCCTTGTGTATTCCCATGCCGGCTATGTAGCCTGCAAGCCTTCTGATGGCCCCCCAGGTCTCCTGGAAGGTAAAGGAGACCTCATCAGGCCTGTATGCCTTCAAGAATGGCCTGTCCGGATACTGGGACACCGTGATGTGGAGCATCTGTGGTATAGTCGGCCACGCCTGCGTATAAAAGCGCCCTTTGAACTCTTCCAATACTTCCCATCTATGTTTCATAAGACTCCTGGTGATTTATCACTATCAACTCCTTATAGCACTTATGGCCTTATATAGTCAATGAAAACTTAAATTAGATAAATTAAGGAGATAATACGCTGGCTAAAATTAACTATTGCTAACTATTGCCTAGTTTTGCCGTATTTCGTTAGGCTTGACAGCCTTAGACGGCCTTGTTCACTGCTTTGTTGAAGTCAAGCGCCTAGCCCAGCCAATGTGACCTAATCACCATCCTCTAGGTGCAATTAAGGGCATGTAATGTAACTCTTTTACAGATTTTCAGTTTCTCTTTTGATTGCTATGATGTAATATGAAGGTGAAACAATAGGAGCTATATGAAAAGAATACTTGCATCAGTCTTGCTGACTACTCTTGCTGCACTTGTCTTTGCAGCAGGTCCGCTGTGCTACTCTACTGAGCACTTTGAAATTATCTTTGATGAAAGCGAGGAGGCCTTTGCAAGGATTCTCCTTGGCCGATGCGAGGATGAATACCAGAAATACGCCGCAATGCTTGGCCTTGAAGGCTCATCAACAATAACCGTCTTTCTTGAAGGAGGGCCTGAGAGCAGCTTCATCGATCCCGATCCAAGGGCCTCGATCACCTTGGTGACCAAGGCTGCAGGAGACTATCTGGCTGATTTCTCCCGCCTTCTTGCCAAGTTCATGGTCCTTGGCTATGAAAAGGGAAGCCTCCTGGGAGATGCCTATACAAAGGCTGCCTTCAACATGCCATCCTGGATAGCTGACGGAATCTCCTATTATCTCAGCGGCCAGAGCCTGGATATATCAAGCCTTGGATTCATGCCGGAGCGAGACAGGCTGGCAAGCCTGGCTGATGAAGCTGTTGCAAGCCTTTACGGCTATGGCTTTGTGCAATACCTTGCCCAGACCTATGGAGAGCCGGCACTGCATGCCTACATACAAGGTTGCCGAAAAGGTCCTCTATCTTCGGCAAAGGCCTTCACTGCAGCCTTTGGCCTGAATATCGATGATGCCTTCAATGCCTTTGACGAGGGCCTGCGTACAGAACCCAGCCTTAAGGGTGAAAAGGTGCAGGGAGTCCAGAGCCTGGACGAGATGCTCTGGCTTGACAGCGAGCTTTATGGACTTGGAGAGGAGATGGTGCTCTTTGCTGGATCCACTCTCAAGACTCTCAGCTCAAGCTCCCACGACCTGTCCATAAGTCCTGATGGCCTGAGATTCTCCCTTGTCCAGACCGATGGCTCCCACTCCCTCTATTGCCTATACAGCAGAGACGGAAAGCTTCTGCTAAAGTCATCGGCAATCGACAGGGCCGTGCTTCTGGATGCTATCATCGCAGCTTTCCGCCTGGAAGGCGACATGCTGGCTCTTGATGCCTATGACTACAGCGGAAACCTGATTTCCAGCCACGTGATCGGGCCTATGGGAAGCGGATTCTATGCCGCTGCAGCAGGCTCTGAACTGGCGGTGAAAGCAGGAGATTTCATATACCTTCTCAATGCTGATCTTCAGGTCAGGGCTGCCTACCAAGCCGCTCTTGACCAGTTCAGCTACTGCGATGGCAGGCTCTACGGAGTCTCAGGCTCCCGTCTTGCCTATCTGGACCTGGAGACTGGAAGCCTATCTATAGCAAGCCAGTCAGTCGGCCCCTTGAGCTATCCCAGCATCCACAACGGCATGGTCTACTATCTGTCTGAGAGAGTTGTCACTAAGATCGCCCTGGACAGCTTCACCTTCACAGCCCAGCAGCCAAGAGCTGTACAGCCGGTCAAGCCTGCAATGCTCAAGAGCCAATCAGCTATGAGCGTGGAGGTAGGCCAGGAGACCGCTGTCTTCAGCCTGGGTGACGGGCTTTTCACCATCACCCTGCCTGGCTCCATCACCCCAGACTCCATGGAGGCGGCCCTTGCAGGCTTTGCTTCAAGAAATCCTGATCTTATGGCCCTCCTTGGAACCACAGCGATGTCCAGAGAGCCGGGAAAGCTGGTGGTCAGCTATGACCAGGAGCTCACTGACCAAGCCGGCGAGATGATCATCGCAATCCTGGTGCAGGATCTCAAGACCAGCTATCCGGGCATGGCCTTTGCCAATCTCAAGAGCATTGAGGGCCAAGCTGAAGCTGAGCCTGAGGTCGTGGTGGAGACTGCCGCTGCTGCAGAGGAGGCCCTGCCTGAAGCCACAGTGAAGGTCGAGCCTGATTCTGGCGACCAGTTCCCTTATTCAGAGTTCAGGAAAGGCTCAATGCCAACCTTGGTTCCCTTTTACAGGGACAAGGAGAAGATGCTTCTTGGACTGGGCATCTCGTATCTTGACAAGCTTGAGAAGCTTGGAGCTGGGCTTTATGCCGGCTATGCTCTGCAGGACCTGAGGCCAGTGGCCTTTGCCAATGTCTTCTATGAGGAGGATGGCCTCTTTGCAGAGCTCAGCGACAGCTATGAGATGGGCCTGTCAAACGTCCTTGGTGCAAGCGTCAGCTGGCAAGGGAATGACTTGGCCTGGTACAGGACTCAGGCTGCCTTCATGGCTGAAGTCAAGGCAGCATACACCATGGGCTTTGACGGAACCTCCCTTCTGGCTCCTCTGAATAGGCAGACCATAGACATCAGTGCCAGGATGGGGCTGGCAATCGACAGCTTCTTCATAGGACCTGCTGCAAAGGTGGTCTGGCTTGTCGACATCGGCAAGTCGCTGGCCATGGGCGGCCTTGGCCTTGATATGGCTTTTGAGAATTCCTCAAGCGGCGTGATCTACGCTCTTCCATTGAGCCTGGAAGCCCAGGCGCTTATGGGAAGCGCCCTTGGAGGAGCAACAGGAGACGCGATGCTGATCACTGCAGATCTTGATGCTCTTGTTATAGGCTTCAGCCCTGTTGAGAAGTCTGATTCAATCGGGCCCTTCATAATCGACAGGGCAGGCCTATATGGCGGAATCAGCTTTGAGGCTTCAAGCCAAGGCACTGAAGACGACATCAGGCTTAGCAGGACAGGAACTCATATAGGCCTGGAGTATTATGGAGCAGTCCGCCTGGATGCAAGCTACATGCGCTTTGAGCCAGGCAAGCCGATGACCCTCGAGCTAAAGGCAAGCTGGAACGGCACCCTGAGCTTCAAGGCGACTCTGAAAGCCCGCTTCTGATTCAAAGGGGATTGACATGTTCACCTAAAATGCTTGTCGTACCAAGTGAAGATAGCTTTGATCCATCTTATGGAAAAGCAGAAA
>JAQVSP010000152.1 GCA_028700425.1 Sphaerochaetaceae bacterium
GAGCCTGGAAGCTTTACAGCGAACTCAACCCTTTCCTGGGTCCCTGGCCTGGTCTTTGCATTCTCTATATACTGGTCTGGAGTCATTATCTCCTCCAGTATCCGCTTGCATTGCAGCTCTCCCCAGACACCACGGGTCTTTACGTTGGAAAGCAGCCTCTGCAAGGAGCCCACGCCTTCTGACAGGCTCTGGATCTTTCCTATCTCGGTATAGACGCTCTCCAGCGATTTCATAACATGGCCAAGAGAGCGGTCAAGACGGCTTTGAAGATTCTCATCCAGCCTTTGCTCAACAGAGGCCTTTATCTCGTCCAGCTGCCTGCGGCTGTCCAGCTCCATTTCCCTGAGCCTGGAATCAAGGGCTGCAGACTGCCTTGCGAAATCATCCTCAAGCCTTTGATAGGAAGCCTGAAGCTCCCTTCTTGTAGCAGCAAGGCTGTCTTCGCTTCTTCGTCTGGAAAGAATAAGCACAATAATCAGCACTAAGCATAGCAAGGATGCTGTCAACATCATGTATTCTATAAGGTCCATGGCTTGAGCTTATCACAGGTTAAGTGAAATTGGAACAGATTTGGGGAAAGCATTGCCTGCAACAACCATTTTAGGCTGTTTTATTCAAAAAAGTCTTGTTGGATGTTTGTTTGTGGCTTACCATTTGGTATAATAGTGGATGAAATCTTAATTGCTTTGTTAAAAGGCAATGGAGGGATTATGCAGAACAACAGCACAGCGGCAGGCAAGCCAAGATTCAGTTGCAGGCTTAAGGCAAGTCTTACAGCCAATTTCACGATATGGAGAAAGTACTATCTGGTGCAGACCCTTATAGCCCTTCTCATCATTGCTGGAGCCATCGTGGCAATCGTTGCCTTGGCAGGCCGAGGACAGGCTGCAAAGCCTACCCTCTATGATGGCCTTATTGCCAATGCAAAGGCAGTGTCCACCTCCGAGACGCAGGCAGTCCTTGACAATGGGCTGACTCTCAAGGGAAGCAGCGACAGCTTTGTCACAGACCTTGGCAATGGCCTCAGCCTTTCCTGCAAGGACAGCCTGGTAACAATCAAGGGCTTTGGCTCCACAATCGTCTCATCCAGGATCATCGCCTATGCTCCAATGGCAGCTGGCGGACTGCAGATCTCTCTTGAGAACGGAGTGACCTTCCTGATCAACGGATATGGAAAGTCCAAGGCAAGTGAATTCAGCTACACAATCCTGTTTGCAAGCGACATGAGAACCATCACCAGCTATCAAGGCCAGCCTATTTCCGAAGCTGCCCTCAGGTCCTTCACCATGGACAAGAGCGGCAATGCAGAGATAGTCCTTGCAGATGGCACAAAAGCCAATATCGCCAAGGACGGCAAGATCACAGTCAAGACAGTGTTCTAGGACAGCTGTCCGATCTAGGAGGCAGGGAGACCTGCCTCTTTTTTTTCCTATGCTCCTTTATCATGTCAGCTGTTGCCCATCGTCTTAGCTCTGCAATCTATCTGCTTGCATCTGCATCGAGCAAGCTTGATTTCAGGGGATGCTGCAGCATTAGGCTAGGAAGGCATTTCCAAAACAAGGCAAGCTGGCATTTAATCCACCAATTTGGTAAACAAGGGCAATAAGAAGGCCTGCATCGCTGCAGGCCTCTTTTGAGCTTGAAGTCCTTCCATTCTAGAAAACAAGGACGACTTCGCCGTTTGGATATCTGGAAGCCACCCAGTCCTTGACTTCCTGGCTCTGCAAGGCCTTCACAAGGGCCTGCACGCTTGGGTTGGACTCGTTTCCAGCCTTCACTGTGATGATGTTCACATAGGGGCTGTCAGCGCCTTCTACAAAGAGGCCATCCTTGGTTGCTACAAGGCCTGCTGGAATGGCATAGTTGCCATTTATGACAGCTGCATCCACGTCTGCAAGCACTCTTGGCAAGGAAGCCGCCTCTATCTCGGAGAACTTCAGGTTCCTTGGATTCTCGGCGATGTCAAAGGGTGTTGACTCAAGGCTTGAGGAATCCTTCAGCTTGATCAGTCCTGCGCTCTGAAGAAGAAGCAGGGCACGGCCTTCGTTGGTCGGATCGTTTGGAATCGCAATGACGCCTCCATCCTTGATCTCTGAAAGGCTGGAAGCCTTCTTGGAGTAGATGGCAAGAGGCTCTACGTGGATTCCGCCGGCATTGACAAGGTGGTAGCCATGCTCGCTGTTGAAGGAAGCCATGTATGGAACATGCTGGAAGAAGTTGGCATCAATCTGGCCTTCCTCAAGAGCGGTGTTCGGTGTTACATAGTCTGTGAACTCAATGATCTTAAGCTCAATGCCCTGCTTGGCAAGATCGTCGATAACCAGCTTGAGCATCTCAGCGTGAGGCTCTGGAGTGGCTCCCACTCTCAAGACAGCAGAAGCGCTTTCCTTTGAACCGGTTGCAAGCAATCCAGCACATGCGAATATAGTGATTGCGATGATAACTAGAAATTTCTTCATGATAATTCTCCTAAGAAGATTTCAAATGATCAGCGTCTTGCCATCAAGGCGGCGCTGATCCTGTTTCCTATGACCTGGATAATCTCCACCAGGACAAGAATGACTATCACAGCTATCACAAGCACATCGCTTCTGAATCTCTGATAGCCATATCTGATTGCCAGATCACCAAGTCCTCCGCCGCCGATGGCTCCTGCCATGGCCGAGTACCCGATGAGGTTGATTATCGTCAAGGTTATTCCATTCACCAGCGAAGGCATAGCCTCTGGGATCAGGACCTTGAAGACAATCTGCGCATTTGTGGAACCCATGGCGCGGGCTGCTTGAAGAGCGCCCGGATCCACCTCCCGTAATGAAGATTCAATGATTCTAGCTACAAACGGTGCAGCTGCAATGGAAAGAGGAACAATTGTCGCGGCAGTTCCAATGCTGCGACCTATAAGGACCCTTGACAGGGGGAAAAGCACTATCATCAATATCAGGAACGGAAAGGACCTGACAATGTTGACTATTCGTCCCAGCACCTGGTTCAGAACTGGGCGAGGCCATATGCCTCCGCTTTGCTCGCTGGAGGTTATATGAAGAAGAATTCCAAGAGGCAGACCAAGAATCATGGAGAATATCGTGGAGAAGAAAACCATTATGACTGTCTGCCAGGTGGACTGGCCTACAAGGGCCCACACATCACTGCTCATCCAATCCCTCCTCTACTATTACACCGTGCTTTCCAAGCTCCTCAAGAGCAAGCGCAACCTGGTCATCCGGTCCGGCTATATCGCAAACCAAGGTTCCAAACTCCTCATCTCCAACCATCTGGACTCCGCCTGCGCGGATGTTGAACTCCACCTCATAGGCTCTGGACAGCCTGCTTAGCACCGGCGAATCAGTCGATCCACCCCTGAACCTCAAGGTGTACTGCCCGTTCTTCTTGGACCAATGAACAAGCTTATGCTCCTCATCTATGCAGACAAGGCTGGAAAGGAAATCCTTTGTCACTGAGTGTTTTGGATGGGCGAAGATGTCGCCTACAAGGCCTTGCTCTACAACCTTGCCATCTGAGAGCACAGCGACGAAATCGCAGGAATCACGAACAACCTCCATCTGATGGGTTATCATGACCACAGTGAGGTTCATCTTTCTCTGGATCTCCTTGATCAAGGCCAAAATCGACCTCGTCGACTGCGGATCCAGGGCGCTTGTTGCTTCATCGCAGAAAAGTATGTCAGGCTGGCAGGCAAGGGCTCGAGCTATGGCCACACGCTGCTTCTGCCCACCGGAAAGGGTGCTTATTGGGGCTTCGAGCCTGTCTCCAAGTCCAACAAGGTCCATAAGCTCCTTCACTCGCTTCTTGATCCTGTCGCTGGAATACTTGCATATCTCCATTGGATAAGCGACATTCTCGCCTGCGTTTCGGCTCGAGAAAAGGTTGAAGTTCTGGAATATCATTCCAAGCCTTCTTCTCTGCTGTATCA
>JAQVSP010000153.1 GCA_028700425.1 Sphaerochaetaceae bacterium
GATCGGCTACGAAAGGCTTTCGTCCATGCTCAGCGACGCTCTTGTGCAAGCGCTGGATCCTATCATCGATTCCATCATCCTTGGCCGAAAGGCAGACAAGGCCAAGATCGGCTTCATTGCAATGTTCTATGCTTCCGCCACTGCCCAGGCTCTGGCCAGATGGATGCAGAGCGACCTTGGGCTCACTGCAGGCGAGATGCTCGCCATGATAAAGCAGACCCTTGAAAGCGGGCTTGCTGTCTCCGTGGAGAAAGCCCTGGAGGCCTAGAGGCTCTCCTTGGCCTTTCTCTCAAGCTCAATGGCCCTCTCAGAAGCCTTGATGACTGCGTTTTGCACACAAGCGTCAAAGCCTCCATCAGCAAGGGCCTTCATTCCCTTAATCGTCGTGCCGGCTGCAGAGCACACCCTTGTCATCAAGGCCGCTGGCCCCTGGTCATCAGACTCTATCAAGGCCGCTGCGCTCTTGAGCGTGGCGCTTGCCATCTTCACTGCTGCAGGATAGGCAATGCCCTGGTCAGTGGCTCCCATCGCCATGGCGTGAACCATCTCAAGAACATAGGCTATGCCTGAGGCCGATACGCCGATGAAGGCTCCAAAGAGCCTTTCCTCAAGATAGAAAGCCTCTCCAAACAGCCCTGCCAATTCCTGTGCCTGCTGGGCAAAGGCCATGTCGCATGACGCGCATGGGCACACTGCTGTGACCGCAGCCTTGCTTCGCGCTGCAAGATTGCTCATGAAGCGCACAATATCGTGTGTTTCAAGATTGCTGCTAAGCACCTCAAGAGGCACTCCAGCTGCAAGGCTTATCCACTTGCGTCTTGCAGACCCTAGGGTCCTGAAGGTGGGGTACAGGCCTGCAAGAACCTGGGGCTTGACTGCAATGACCAATGCCTCGCAGGCATTGAAAAGGGCCTTGAGGCTTGGCTCATGCACAGCTCCCGATGTCTGGCAGAAAGACTTGCAGAAATCCTCGTTCACATCAAATACATGAACATCATAGCCCTTGTGCCCACATAGAGCCGATGCAACGGCTCCGCCCATGTTTCCGCATCCAATGAATCCAATCCTCATAGCTGACTCCTCCCTATTGATATAGCACTCCGCAAGCCATTGTACAAGGCCGATTTTATCAATACACTAGGCATTATGAACGATGAACTTATCAAAGATCTAGAGTGCATGAAGAGAACAAGGCAGCGCCTTTGCGCCTTGTCTGATGCACAGCGCAAGAGCCTTCTTGCAAGCATTGCTGAGGGCATTGCCAGGGATAAGGACAGCTTGATAGCCTCCAACCAGGAGGACCTGAAAGCCATTGCCGACGGCCCGGTGAAGAAGCGCCTTGCCCTTGATGAGCAGAAGATTGCGGACCTCCAGAAGGGCATTGAGCATGTGTGCACATTGGCCGACCCCATAGGAGAGGTGCTGGAGAAGAGAAAGCTTGATGAGGGACTTATCCTGACCAGGATCAGTGCAAGCATGGGCACCATCTGCATGATTTTCGAGGCTCGCCCGGAAGCCCTTGTCCAGATCACCAGCCTCTGCCTGAGAAGCGGGAACGCCGTCGTGCTCAAGGGAGGAAAGGAAGCCCAGCACACGAACAAGGCTCTTTTCGACTCCATAAAGAGATCAATCGCCTTTCTTGAGAAGGACAGCACCTGGGTCGCACTTGCCCGCTCCCGGGAAGATGTGGATGACCTGCTCAAGTGTGAAAAGCTCATCGACCTGGTGGTCCCAAGAGGGTCCAACGCCCTGGTCAGGCATGTCATGGAGAATACAAGGATCCCAGTGCTAGGGCACTCCAGCGGGCTATGCACGATATATGTAGACAAGTCAGCTGATTTGAAGAAAAGCCTGGATGTGCTGCTTGATGCCAAGATCACATACCCGGCTGCCTGCAATGCAGTGGAGACCATACTGGTCCACAAGGACATTGCTGGCGCCTTCCTTCCTAGGCTGCAGGAGCTGTTTGAGAAAAATGGCATTACAATCCATGCCGACAGGCAGGCTTGCCTGATATGCCCAGCCTTCGTAGAAGCCACAGACAAGGACTTTGACACCGAATACCTTGGGCTGGAGGCGGCTCTTTCAATTGTGGACAGCATCCAGGAGGCCATAGAGCACATCAACAGCCACGGCTCTCACCACACAGATGCAATAATGGCAGAGGATGACCAGGCAGCCAGGGTCTTCCTGCGCGATGTGGATTCAGCAGGCGTCTACCGCAATGCAAGCACCCGCTTTGCAGACGGCTACCGCTACGGCCTTGGAGCAGAGATAGGCATATCCACCTCCAAGCTGCATGCCAGGGGCCCAGTGGGGCTCAGGGGTCTTATGACCGAGAAGTGGATACTGGAAGGAAGTGGCCAGGTAAGCGCCACATATACTGGGAAGAATGCCAAGCCATTCTGCCATGAGGATCTTATCTGATGCGTGATTTTTCCAAGGTTAAGAGAGTAGTCGTGAAGGTTGGCACAAACCTTCTTTCCAGCAAGGACGGCATAGACGAAGGCTTTGTGCAAAGCATAGCCGACCAGGTCTCATCTCTGGTGAGGTCAGGCAAGCAGGTCCTTCTTGTAAGCTCCGGAGCCATCGGAATGGGCGCCAAGGAGCTTGGGCTCAAGACTGCCGTGAAGCTCATGAGCATGCGCCAGGCCTGCGCATCCATAGGCCAGCCTCTTCTTATGACAAGCTATCGAAAGGCCTTTCGCAAGAACTCCCTCAAGATTGCCCAGATACTGATAACAAGAGCCGACCTGAACAACCGAAGGTCCTACAACAGCCTCAGGGCTTCCATAGCCACGCTGCTTGAGCTTGGGGTGGTCCCTATCTTCAATGAGAACGACACCATATCCACAGGCATAGAAGGCACCGCCTTCATAGACAACGACCGCATGAGCGCACTGGTTGCCAGCAAGGTGGACGCCCAGGTCCTCATTCTCCTCACGGATATCGACGGCTTCTACACCGCAGACCCAAAGAAGGATAAGGATGCCAGGAAGATCGATGAGCTTGAGAAGGTCGGCGAGGGAGAGCTTGGCATGGCCGGAGGAGCTGGAAGCACCTTCTCCACTGGCGGCATGAAGACCAAGCTTGTAGCTGCCCAGATAGCCTCCAACGCAGGCTGCGATACTGTCATAGCCTATGGCAAGGAGGACAATGTTCTTTCCAGGATCCTCGAAGGCGAGGACCTAGGGACCTTGATCCGATCCTCAAGCCCTCTTAGCCAGAGAGCCAGGTGGATACTCAACAACACCCACCAGGGCTCGATCTATGTGGATGATGGAGCCCGCACTGCCCTGCTCAACCACAAGAGCCTGCTGGCCATAGGAATCAGCAAGGTCGAGGGCACCTGGCAGGCAGGAGAGGTTGTCCAGATAGTAGACTCCTCCAACCGCAGCTTTGCCAAGGCCGAGGTGAGCATGGACTCAACCCGGCTGCAGAAATGCCTGCTCAACCCCGAGCGCGGCGAGATAATCTTCCGCCCAGAGCATATCGTCTTCCTCGACAGCCAGAAGTGAGGTAATATCAAGCCATGCAAAGATCAAGCGGAATCCTGATTCATCCAACATCATTTCCAGGCCCATTCGGCATAGGCTGCCTAGGAGACGAGGCAAGAGATGTGCTGGACATTTTAGTCAAGGCTGGCTGCAGAGCCTGGCAGGTCCTGCCCCTAGGCCCTACGGGCTATGGCGACTCGCCTTATGCAAGCTCCTCCTCCTTTGCCGGCAACGAGCTTCTCATCGACCCTCGCCAGATACCCTATACCTCCCCTACCGAGCTGACTGCATTAAATGCCAGGCTCCCTCATGGCGGACGGGTTGACTACGCCCTTGTCTCCAGCAGGAAGAAGGATTTCCTGTTCAAGGCTGCAGGGGCATTCTTGAGCCTAGCCTCTCGCAGCGAGCTGGCACAATTCAAGGGCT
>JAQVSP010000038.1 GCA_028700425.1 Sphaerochaetaceae bacterium
CATAAACCACAATAAAAGTCTATGATAATTGCATACTTTTCAACGATTTACATCAACTGAAAGATGAATCTAAGAGGTGGTAGAGGGGAGTAGTTTAAGCTCTGATGTATGACACCTGAGTACTTACCCCAGAAGTTCTTTGCGGCAACACTGCAAGTCCCAGTGCGTGTCCAAAGGGCATTGCCTGCATTGCTGGATCCTTGGTAGGTGAAGGTGAACGGCAGCTTCAGTGATGTATTGCTGCTGCTGTTATAATCAGCTGGCCATTCGTGTGAACCTGCTGAAGTAAGCGCGAAGCCATCACCGCTTAGCGTGCTGGAAAGCCCAAGCTCCATCAGTGTGTTCAAGGAGAGGTAATAATATGTTCTTGTTCCACTCGAAGTAGGCCTGATCCTGCTTGAGGTTTTCGCAGTCGAATAGAAATTGGTGACAGTGATGCTCAGGCCAACAGAGCTGTCCACATTGCCAACCATTGTCCAGGTAAAGGCTGGAATCGGCACTGAAGCCTGAAAAGATGAGGACAGATTAAGCTTCTGGTCATTTTCAGCCATCTGAGGATTATAAGGAGTTATGCTGAAATTGACAAATGGCGAATCATTCTTCTGGGCATACACAGTGAGCGTCTCTGCAGATGCAAAGGAAGCCATTAACATGATAAGCAATGCAATAAGAATATTTCTTTTCATGTCGTCTCCTATGTGGAAATGATCTCCACAGTCACTATTGCCTCATACTCACCTGAAAAATATATAGAGCTCTCTGTCTGCAATGGAATTGTAACCACTCCTGTCAAAGGGGTGGCAACCACAAGGTCATCATCTGGCAGGTATTCAAAATCCACTGCAGTCTCTTGAGGTGCATTAGTAAGGCTCAGAGTGACTGAGGTTGCTGGATGGTCAATGGATGCTCCATAATCCAATCGCAGATCATAGGGTATATATGAGGTCACGGAACCATCGGCATAGAAGATGAATGGCGTTGCAGTGAAATGATACTGCCTCAGGGTAGAGGTATTGGTTGTGATCTGCAGCTGGAAAACCGAAACGGCTGTGCCGATGTCCCCCTGACTCAAGGGTATGGCAGTTGCCTCTTCATGGTTGACAACATCAACAACCTTATCTCATGAATCGGCTCTATCGTCTCCACTGTGCCGGTCTTGAAATACATAGAGAACCCTGAAGATGAAAGATTTGGAACCGCGTGCAAGGCAAGCGGCATCAATGCTATCATTAATATCAACAGGACTCTATTGTTTCTCATCACTCTAAATACTAGTCCAACGAAATTCTTATGTCAAGGTATGACAAGTGTCATTATTTGATATTTGCTTTTGAATCAATGATATAAAAGTGTGATGTTCAACAAGTTATTACTTTCAGTGTAAATAGAAGCTATGTTGTGTTAGAAGTAAGCATAGCTCACTGCAAAGCTATCAGGAAAAATACAATCCTCAATAACTGAACATGCAGACATGTCACAAGTTCTAGTGCTTTCTATAAGGATTCTGTGCAATTGGAAGGCTTGTTCGAAGCAAGCCGTCGCGAAGCCAGTAGGCATGTGCAATAGAAGGAGCACAGGCAATTGTGCAAAGCTCTCCTATGCCCTTGGCCCCGTAGGCTGTGTCAAGCTTTCCAGGTCCCTGGACGGTTATGACCTTGATCTCGGGCACATCCTTGGCTCTTGTCAGCCCAAGCGTTCCATACCGTGTCTTCACATAACCCTCGTCCTGTATGAAGCTCTCTGTAAGTGCATAGCCCATGCCCATGACGATTCCGCCTTCCACCTGGCCGCTGAACGCAAGCGGGTTTATCACCTGCCCAGCGTCAAAGGCTGCCACAATCGACTTAATGCGCCCTTGCTCATCCAGGCTCGTCACCTGGGCGCCATAGCTGTAGGAAAGATGACTTGAAGGATGCTCCTTATCAGATCCGAAGGGATCGGTCTTAACAATGAACCGGCCTGAGAAGTCCATGCCTTCCAGGTCCTCAAGGCTCCTGCCAGAAAGAGCATCCTTGAGCTTGGCAGCTGCTCTCCTGACAGCCTCCCCGCTGATAGCCGTCTGGCGGCTTGCGGTAGAGGTTCCGCTATCAGGGGTGCTGGCAGTATCGGGAGCATCCACGATGAAGAGCCCTGCATCCAGGCCTGTTGCCTGGACAGCTATCTGAAGAGCGACAGTGGCA
Organism: Sphaerochaetaceae bacterium; assembly: GCA_028700425.1. GTDB lineage: Bacteria > Spirochaetota > Spirochaetia > Sphaerochaetales > Sphaerochaetaceae > JAQVSP01. The sequence continues at coordinate 2,181 of JAQVSP010000038.1, forward strand.
AATCCCTGCCCCATGCATGCAGCCGAGCACTGGATATGGATCCTATGGCTGCGAACGGCAATGTTGCATTGCCCCTCATCATCAAGCCCAACTCCAATTCCGCTGTTCTTGATGGCACAGGCTATTCCATAGCCGCTCTTATAATATGGCTTGAGAGCCATGAGGCACTCAACCATGGCTGTATCCGAACCAGCTATCTGCCCGTTGGGCAGGCTCTGGCCTGGCCTTATGGCATTGAGGAGCCTGAACTCGAAGGGGTCCATGCCAATCTTCTTAGCTAGAATGCTGATGCAGGACTCCATAGCAAAGCAGGACTGGGTGACTCCAAAGCCTCTGAATGCTCCACATGGCACATTGTTGGTATAGACCGCCTTGCCGATGATCTCGATGTTGGCAAGCCTATAAGGGCCTGCTGCATGGGTGCATGCCCTCTGAAGAACAGGCATGCCCAGCGAGGCATAGGCCCCATTGTCGGTGACAAGAAGAGCCTTCATTGCAGTAAGGTGCCCATCCTTGTCGCAGCTTACAGTGAAATCCATCTTCATAGGATGCCGCTTCGGATGCACCAGAAGGCTTTCCTGGCGAGTGAAGCGCACCTTGACAGGTCGCCTCAGAAGCCATGCGGCAAGTCCAGCATGGTGCTGGACGCTCATGTCCTCCTTTCCGCCAAAGCCTCCTCCTATGAAAAGGCCCCTGCACCGGATCTTCTGTGCTGGAATGCCTAGCATCAATGCAAGCTGGTCGCGATCGTCATAGACGCTCTGGCTTGCACTGTAAAGGACCAATTCGTCATCCTGGACGCTTGCCACTGCGCACTCAGGCTCCATGAAGGCATGCTCTGTGACTGGTGTCTCAAAGCTCTGGGTGACTGTGAAGGGGCTTGCGCTTATTGCCTGGTCAGCATCTCCTCGCCTGATCTCAACCAGGGAAAGCAGATTGCCGGACTCGTGGATCAAGGGCGCCCCTGGCGCCAATGCCTGCTCAGCAGTGGTCACAGGAGTCTCAACCTGATAGACAACATTGATGAGCCCAAGAAGCATGGTGGCATTCTCGTAGGTGTCAGCCACGACAAGGGCCACTGCATCTCCAACGTAGCGGGTATAGGAGCCGACTGGAATCAGAACATCCCAGTCATGGACAATCCTTCCGATCTTGTTGCATGGCACATCGGAAGCTGTGAAGCAAGCTATGAAGCCATTCTGGCCTCTGGCCTTTGAATCATCTATGGATAGGACCTTGGCCCTGGGATAAGGAGACCTGAGAGCTCTGGCATAAACCATGCCATCCAGGCGCAGGTCATCGCAGAAGCCGCCCTCTCCAAGGGCCTTCCTGATGGCATCCAGACGCACAGGGCTATTGCCGACAGCGACATTTCCCTCAGCTTTCTCTACTCCATTGTCACGGTACTTGAATGCAAGCTTCACAGCCTCGATTATCTTCACATATCCAGTGCAGCGGCAGATGTTATTGTTAAGAGCCTTGCGGATCTCCTCGTCAGAAGGAACCTGGGCGCTTGAGGAAAGAAGGCCCTGGGTGACCATGAGCATTCCTGGAGTGCAGAAGCCGCACTGCACAGCTCCTGCCTGGGCATAAGCCTGGGCAAGGAGATTCCTGCGCTGAGGATCCAGGCCTTCCAGGGTAGTTATAGACTTGCCCTCAAGCCTTGACAGCCTCTGAATGCATGACCTGGCAGGCTTCCCGTCTATAAGGACGGTGCAGGCTCCGCACATTCCTTCGCTGCAGCCATCCTTGACGCTTACAAGCCCTAGATCATCACGGAGGTAGCGAAGCAGGGTCTTGTCTTCATAGGCGGTTTCATGCTTGTCATTAATAAGGAGAGTATAGGCCATGGCTCCCATATTCTGATTCATGCATAGGATTATGTCAATTACAACGGGGGTTCTACAAAGAGAGGCAAGGTGGTAGGATTATCCTATGAAATTCAATTTGCTGGACAAGTCGGACTCTCTTGAGATAAGGGACAAGGAGGACAGGATGATCTTTTCCTCCAAGGGTCACTGGATCACCCCTCTTCTTCAGGCCAGGCAGATTCTTGCAGGACAGGATCTTTCACAGTGCATGCTTTATGACACAAAGGCTGGAAGAGCCGCTGCATGCCTGGCGCACAGCCTTGGCATAAGGACTGTGTGCATAGGCCTTGTAAGCCGCTGGGCTCTGGACTACTACCTTTCACGTGGCATGACTGCCTACTACGACCAGGTGGTGGACAGGCTTGCCTGTAGAACCGAGGACCTCATAACAGCCGAGATGGACGACCAGTCGATACTGGCGCTTATCGAGAGCCTGAATGCATGATATCTGGAACCCCTGGCATGGGTGCGTGAAAAAGAGCGAAGGCTGCGACCATTGCTACATGTACTATCTTGACGGAATTCGCGGGCAGGACGGATCTGAGATCTACAAAAGCCAGAACAAATTCGACTACCCTCTTCACAAGAGAAGGGATGGGTCCTACGCCATCAGAAGCGGCGAGCAGCTGCGAGTCTGCATGACAAGCGACTTCTTTCTTGAGCAAGCCGACCAATGGAGACCGGATGCGTGGTCAATCATAGGCCAGAGGCCTGATGTCATATTCTATCTTCTTACCAAGAGACCTGAGAGAGCAGCTGGCCACATGGCCAGGTTCTGGGGTGATGGCTGGGATAACGTGAGCTTCAATGTGACCATGGAGAACCAGGAGAGAGCTGACGAAAGGATCCCCTACCTTCTGGACATAAAGGCCAAGCACAAAGGCATCATGGTCGCACCCTTCATAGGCCCTGTGAATCTTGAGGAGGCTCTCAAGACTGGAACCATCGAGAAGGTGGTCGCAGGGGGCGAGAACTACGACGGCTCAAGGCCGTGCAGCTATGACTGGGTCCTTGACCTGCGAAAGCAGTGCATCAGGCACAACACCACATTCTGCTTCATGGAGACAGGAAGCCTCTTCATCAAGGACGGCAAGACCTATCATCTTCAGGACAAGACCCTGCAAAGCCAGATGGCTTTCAAGTCAGGCACCTTCTACCAAGGCCGAAAGGCAGAATATGAAATCAAGGGCGATCTTGGGCTGCCTATGGACAAAAGCCAGCTTTACAAGCCCTACTTCAACAGCCATCGCTGCAGCATATGCGGCTCAAGGCCAATTTGCAACGGCTGCTCAAGATGCCAGAGATGCCAGAGAGGATCTGTCTAGTACCCTCTTCTAGAGTGCTGGATCAGGTTCTCATAGCGTTGAGCCACTGTCTCCATAAGCTTGCCTTTCCATGGAACGGGTATGGTCTCAAAGGCCTTCTGAGCAATCTTGTCACGATTCTCCTTGCTGGATTGAAGGAAGCTCTTCACTGCCTCATAGACGCTCTGGTTGTCATCCTCAGCAAGAAGGCCATTGACTTGATCCTGGATGACCTCTGCTGCGCATGAGCCCTTTACTGTCAGTGCAGGGGTATGCATGTTTGCAGCCTCTCTTACCACCATGGGCGCATTATCATAGATTGATGGGAACATGAACAGCTCCGCTATGCTGTAAAGGCCATCAAGGAGCCTTGTGCTCTGGATGTGGCCTGTCATCTTGAAGCAATCGTCCAGGTCGCACTGGTGGGCCAGGCTCCTCACGGCTTCCTCGTCTGGACCTCTGCCTGCCAGCACAAGCTGGAAAGCCATGCCTTCCTTCTTGAGCATTGCACAGGATTCTATGATTCGCCTGAGGTTCTTCTTCCAGTTGATCTGACCTACAAACAGAAGCACAGGCACATCTGGGTCAATTGAATAAAAGCTCAAGGCCTCCTGGGAAGCTCCCTCCTCAAGGGTCCTGAACTCGGTTCCATTGGGCATGACCACAGGCTGGCCCTTGTAGCCATAATCCTTCAGGGTCTGTCCTGACAGCTCAGAGACAGCCCACACCTCATCGCAAGCATTGAAGAACTCGGCCACAGCCCTGGCACCGAGGCTGGCTATGGTGTGACTCCTTGTTGTCTGCAGGATGTCGTCATAGAACTTGGAATGAAAGGTGCCTACCAGAGGAATGTGATGCTTCTTTGCATAGCTCAGTCCAGCCCACCCAGCGAAAGCTGGGCTATGGACATGGCAGATATCCAGATTGATGCGCTTGATGCGCTCATCAAAGTGAGGATCAAGGCCAGAGATGCCTACTCTATAGGGAAGCTTCCTTGAGATAGGGGCAGACCAATAGTCAACAATCTCGTAGCCAAGCCCGCCTCGGTAGCCGGTATCATCAACTGGAACAATGGCATAGACCTCGTGGCCCATGCGGCTTAAGGTTTCGCAATAAGCCTTCACCACGCGTCCCACTCCATCAAAGACCGGTATGAAAGAATCACTGAACTCACCAATCCTCATATTAAGCTCCTTGACTCCAATATAATAGGAAAAGAGGAATATGGCAAATGTCTTATATAAAGCAAGGGGAAAGGCTACCCTTTCCCCTTGTCCTTATTATTGTCTTGCTAGGCTACTTGCAGCAATGGCAGCAGCGTCTTGGCTTGGAAGCCTTGTCCAGGCGGGCCTCGACATCGTCAAGGACGTCCCAGAGAGCCTTGGGCATCTTGTCTCCAAACTCAGGATAATGGTTCTTGCGAACATCCTCAAGCTCCTTCTTCCAGCCTTCCACATCGACTGACAGAAGAGCCTTCATATCCTCTTCGCTTACGCCTTCCGGCCTGTCGATGGCATCGACTGTGGGCATGATCCCTATCGGGGTATCCACTGTCTTTGCAGTTCCATCGCAGCACTCGAAGACCCACTTGAGAACACGGCTGTTGTCGCCATAGCCTGGCCAGAGCCACTTGCCATCCTGGGTCTTGCGGAACCAGTTGACATAGAAGATCTTCGGCAGGAGGCTCTGGTCCTTGGCAGCTGCGCCGACATCAAGCCAATGCTGGAAATAGTCTCCTGCGTTGTAGCCGATGAAAGGCTTCATTGCCATTGGATCGCGCCTGATTCCAGAGGCGACATCAAGGGCTGCGGCTGTAACCTCGCTGCCGACGATGGAGCCAAGGAAGGTGCCATGAGTCCATGAGCGTGACATATGCACGAGAGGAATTGTGCTGGGCCTGCGTCCGCCGAACAGGATGGCTGATACAGGAACTCCCTTTGGATCATTCCACTCCTTGGCTACGCAGGGGCACTGCTCAGCTGGAGCTGTGAATCTTGAATTCGGATGAGCGGCAGGTGCCTGCTCCTTGTTGGCCTTGTCCTGGGTCCATGGATTTCCATGCCAGTCGATGACTGTGCCCGGAGCATCGTAGCCGATGCCTTCCCACCAGATGTCCTTGTCCTCTGTGAGGGCGACGTTGGTGAAGATGGTGTTCTTGCTGGCAGCTGCCAGTGCATTCGGATTGGACTTGGCAGATGTTCCAGGAGCGACGCCGAAGAATCCAGTCTCCACGCTCATCGCATAGAGCCTGCCATCCTTGCCGTAGCGCAGCCAGGCGATGTCATCGCTGAGAGTCTCGACCTTCCAGCCTTCGATGGTCGGAATGAGCATGGCCAGGTTGGTCTTGCCGCAAGCCGATGGGAAGGCTGCGGTTATGTACTTAACCTTGCCTTCGGGGTTGGTTATCTTGAGAATGAGCATATGCTCTGCAAGCCAGCCTTCATCACGTGCAAGAACTGAAGCTATGCGCAGGGCAAGGCACTTCTTTCCAAGAAGGGCGTTCCCGCCGTATCCAGAGCCATAGGACCAGATGACCTTGTCATCAGTGAAATGAGCGATGTACTTGTGCTCCATCGGTGCGCAAGGCCAGACGCCATTGTCAGCCTCTCCGGCTGCCAGTGGCTTTCCGACAGAGTGCAGGCATGGAACAAAGTATCCATCTGTTCCAAGATTCTCGATCACCTTGGTTCCCACGCGGGTCATGATGATCATGTTGCACACGACATACTCGCTGTCTGTGATCTCCACTCCGATCTTTGAGAATGCTGAGCCAACCGGTCCCATGGAGAAGACGATGACATACATCTTGCGTCCCTTCATGCATCCCTTGTACAGCCCTGTCATTGTAGCCTTGAGCTCAACCGGGTCAATCCAGTTGTTGGTCGGACCAGCATCTTCCTGCTTTGCACAGGATATATAGGTCCTCTTCTCGACTCTTGCTACATCGGAAGGATCACTGCGGAAAAGAACGCTGCCAGGCTTCTTTTCAGGGTTCAGCCTTGTAGCCAGACCGCTTTTTACCATGCCCTCGATGAGTCCATCGTACTCGGCCTTGCTGCCAGTGCAGACAACCACCTCATCCGGAGTGGTAAGTGCGGCCACTTCATTGACCCACTTGACAAGACCGGCATGCTTGATCTCGGATAACTTCATAAAATCTCCTTGGAGGAAGCTCTTCCTCTATTAATTTCTATCTCCAATCTACTATTTTTTCCTTGGACAAATCAAGCTAATACATGGAGCCATGCATGCGAGAGAACAAATTCACATAAAGGTCAGGCGGAACATCCTTGGGAAGCCCGAAAAGCAGGTCGGAATACTTGTTCAGCTTCTCGCGGAAGCTGAGCTGATGAGGCTTTTCATCAATCTGCTCTATGACTTCCTTTATGACTGAGTGAGCAGACATCAGCTCGACTGTTACATTGCGCAGCCTGCGGGCAAGCCCAATTATCATGGCATGGATGACTTCAGGGCTGCTCCTGATGAAGTCACCTAGCTCCGACGCCTGGACCTTCTCGACCTCGCTGTCCACAAGGGCCACAGCAGTGGCGTTTCGCGGCTCCTTTTCAAGAAGTCCCATCTCTCCCATGCAGCTCCCCGGTCCGATGTTTATCAGCTCAAACTGATCCGGAGTGCCGAAATCCAGGTAAAGGGCCATCTGGCCGCTTCGCAGAATATACATTGCATCGCTTTGATCGCCCTGACTGTAAAGCACCGCTCCTGCATTGATCTTCTCCAGCTTGCTCATATGAACCTCCATAGCCTTATTGTACTATGGAAATACAGTTATGTAAAAATTTATTTCTGCTGCCCCTCACCGCTTGACGATGATGGTGGTGCAGTCTCTCACCTTGGCCACATACTCCTGCCCGTTCTGGGCTAGCGGAATGTCATGCCTTCTTGTCCTGCAGCTTGAGCAGCTTAGCCCAAGGCCCTGGCTGCGCAGGCATGTGCGTGAAATGAACAGCGGGTACTGGAATGGACCTGGATCGAAGACAGCTGGACACTGGATGTCAGGCCTCTCCTCTGCCCAGCTGTAGGCAGCATCCAGCCCAAGAGCTGCAAAGGCGCTGATGTTGGCACAGTAGAGCCAGACGTCGGCGAAGAACCTTGTCTCTGGATGGGCCTTGGCAAGCTTGAGCTGGCTGACATTGTTCAGCCCGACTATCACTCCAGGGTTCTCTGCCATGATGGCCTCGATCCTCTTCCAGTAGGCCTGCTCTGTGGCAAAGGATCCAAGAGGGCTGTCTCCTGGGCAGAAGAGAACAGGCCTGAGGCTTATGAAGGCCTTGCCGTCGACCTGGGCTACCTCATCCCACATGGGCAAAAGGTCTCTTTGCGGCAGCTTGAAGCCAGGATCTGCAAAGGCAGCCTCCCTGGGAATATCCAGCTTCAGGCCTCTGATATAGTCTTGCAGGCTTTCATAGAAATCCCTTCTTATGGATTTCAAGACAGACAGCGGGATGAAGGACGGGCCGTTCTCATCGATGACCTTCATGGCGCTTGGCTTGAAGGTCCCGCTTGAGAAGACCTTGGAAAGGCCTTCCTCAAGACCTGCAGAGCTGGATAGGCTGACAGGAGCCTCATAGGCTTTCCTATAGCCACGGGCCTCAATCTCAAGCCTGTCTCCAAGCACCTTCATGATTATGTCAATAGGCTTCTTGTAAAGAGCCATGCCTTCAGTGCCGTACGACTTGGAATTGAGAGCATGGTCGCTTACCAGAAAGACTGGACGGCCTGACTCCATGCATTCGATGCTCCTTGGCTCGACGTCGATGGTGAACCTCTGGCCTGGGGAGACAAACGGCTTGAGCCCGCTTATGGCAAACTGGCAGCTTCTAGTGCCCTTGAAGCACAGAAGCCCATCATGGTTGCAGAGATGGCGGCTTGCCCTTATTGTCACAGAAGACCTGCCTAAGCTCTCGATAATGCCAGCCTGGATGCCTCTGTGGCCTGGAAAGTCGGTGTTGAAAAGGTCCTTCTCCCCTTCAAGGTAAGCGCTGGTTGACCTTCTGTCGAAAGCCAGCCTAAGAGCCTGGAGATCAGCCTCATAGAAGCTGTCCTCTCCATCAAGTATGTGACGGTAGAACCTTGCACAAAGCCCTGTATAGAGAGGGCTCTTCATGCGGCCCTCCACTTTCAAGGCGTCGATGCCCATATCGCTTAGGCTCTTGGCAAGAGGCCCTGCGCACAGGTCTCTCATCGAGAGCCAATAGCCCTCGCCAGAGGGGCTGTCCATCCATGACCTGCAAATCTGGGCGCAGGCTCCGCAGTTGGCAGAGCGGCCGGTTATTATGCGGCTTGCCATGCAAAGCCCTGAAAATCCATAGCACAGGGCCCCATGTATGAAGACCTTGAGCTCAACATCTGGACAGTCATTCCTTATGGTCTCGATCTCCTTGAGGCTGAGCTCCCTGGCAAGCACCACCCTGCTGAATCCAAGCCCTGCAAGAGCCTTGACGCCAGAGCTTGTGTGCACTGCAAGCTGTGTGCTGGCCTGCAAGCCAAGATGCGGGAAAAGCCTTCTCACCTGCCGCGCCAGCCCAAGGTCCTGGACAATCAAGCCATCTATGTCCAGCTCATCCAGGCTTTTGCACAGCTGAAGGGCTTCATCCAGCTGCGAGGCCTTGAGCAAGGTGTTGATGGTCACATATATCTTGCCGCTTGTGCTTGCCCTGAGCTTGGACAGGTCCTCGAGGCTGAAGTTCACTGCAGAGGCTCTTGCGCTGAAGCTCTTCAGGCCAAGGTACACTCCATCGGCTCCATTCTCAAAGGCGCTGAGTGCACAATCCAGGCTGCCCGCTGGCAGGTCAAGCTCGCTTTTGATGATTTTTGATTTCATTGACTCTCCATTTTCAATATAGCACAGGCCAAATCCCTGCTCAAGAACCAAGATACCGAACACAAGATTCAACATATTGCCATTTTTCGCAAAACCTCTTGAAAGACTTTCGATTCCCGACTAAAAGATTGGATATGTTTACGATGAAGAAGAAAATCAAGGTTGCTGTTCTTGGCTCGACAGGCGCTGTGGGCCAGGTTTTCCTTTGGATGCTCTCAAGCCATCCCTGGTTTGAGCTGGCATACATAACAGCATCGGCCACAAAGGCAGGAAGGACCTACGCACAGTCAGTTCACTGGGTGCTGCCCTTCGAGATGCCTGAGGCCATAGAGCAGATGACAGTCAAGGAGCTCGACATAGATGCCATGAAGCTTGCAGGAGTGAGAATCGTATTCTCGGCCCTGCCGGCAAACGTAGCAAGCGAGGCAGAGCCTCAGCTGAGAAGCGCAGGATTCTATGTCTTCTCCAACGCAGCCTCCATGCGCTACGAGGAAGATGTCCCCATCTTGATTCCAGAAGCCAACACAGGCTCGCTGAGCCTCATCATGAAACAGGGCTTCCCCAGGACAGGCTTCGTGGTGACCAATGCAAACTGCGCCACCACCGGCATGGCCACTGCCATGGCCCCGCTGCGCAAGTTCGGAATCAAGGCAATTCACGCATCCACTTACCAGAGTGTCAGCGGAGCTGGATATCCAGGCCTGTCGAGCTTCGACATAACCGACAATACAATTCCCTTCATCAATGGTGAGGAGGAGAAGGTTGAGAAGGAGATCAAGAAGATCCTCTCCATCAACCCCGAGGTCTACGTGTACTGCGTAAGAGTGCCTGTCATGTTCGGCCATCTGGAGACTGTCTGGATTGACTTTGAGCAGAAGCCCTCGATCGATGACATCATCCAGGCCTGGGAGGAGTCCACTGAAGCCCAAGGCCTTCCCTCCACTCCCGTTCACAGCGTGGTCTACAAGAGCGACAGCACCTTTCCTCAGCATAAGTACGCCTTCTGGGGCGAGCCTAAGGGGATGGTTGTCTACACTGGCAGGCTCAAGGAGAAGAACGGAGCCATTGGCTTCACCCTTCTGGTAAACAACATCGTCAAGGGAGCAGCCGGCGGCTCAATACAGAATGCAGAGGCCTTTGCAGCTCAGTACGGAGACCTGCTCTTCTGAAACATAAGCTCAATCAGCAGATATCATAGCTATTTTGCCAGATAGTCCTGCCAGGCCTGGCCCTGGATGTAGCCAACGACAGTCTGGGCATGATTGGAGCCGAAGTCATTGAAGGAGCCCACCATTACGGCCTTGGAGTTGAAGCTGCAGTAGAGCATGCCTGCATCAATGCTGAGGGACAGGCACCAGCCGTCGTTCAGGCAGGAGCATATAGCAGCTATGTCAGCCATGTCCTTGACCCTGATAAGCCGTATCTGTGGATCTGCATCGCTTAGGCGGCAGTCGCTTGCCTGGAGAAAGGCTTCTGAGCTAGGCAAAGAGAAGCTTGACGTCTGGTAGACATCCTCCTTTCCCATCAGAGCCCATGTGCAGCTTCCGATTTTCGAGAGAAGATCCTGGGCATCTGCGTAGGTCGCTCCATTGTCCCTTCCTCCATTGATCAGATGATAAGTGAAGGCCGGGCTCATGATATGTGTCCCGTCTGACACGGTTCCACCAGAGGAGGAAGCCTGCCATTGGACTGAGGATATGTCCCAGCCATGCTCGCGGGCCATCTCGTAGGTCATGATGTAGTATGCAGAGGAGAAGGCTACGCATAAGCCAGCAGGGCCCTGGTCGCCGCAAGGTGGAAAGAACTTGCTGGAGCTGTTATCCACAACTTCAGGAAGCACTGCCTTGCTCACAGTGCTGGGTTCAATTGTGAAATACAGCTTTCTGTCCTCATCAGAAGGCCTGAGAAGCCCAGTGCCATGGCCATCGACCAATGCACTGGCAGGCTCGATTTCTGCCTGAAGCCGCCGGAAGTCCTCAAGGCTTATGGGAGAAGGCCCCACGGCTCTGGAGCTAGGCTTGTTTTTCTCAAGCTCCTGGAAGCTCAGGCTGACAGGAAGAGAGCTTGAAACAGTGGTGCTTGCTATCTGGGTGAATGCTCCATCAAGCCTGGCCTGCAATGAGAAGCCGCGAAGGCTTGGAAGGGATGAGGAGGCGCTGCTGATCTCCACATCGATTGTGCAGCCTGGCTCAAGGCAATCCCAAAGCTCGCTTGCATCGAGGCTGATCGGATAGCCAGGAAAGGCCTGGTCTGCAGACATGCTTGAGCCGAACAGCGGCTTGAGTGACTTTCTTCCAAGCTCAAGGCCCTGGCTGCTTCTTGCCACCAAGGCCGCCGATGCAGTCTTCATGCTTCCGCCATCAAGGACAAGGGTGGCCTTCAGAGATGGCTGATAAGCCTCTTCTGCGTTGTTCTTGAATAGATAGAAGCACATATTGTGCTTGATGGCTTGCTCATAGGGCAGGTAGTACCAGCCTTTTGTGATGTTGTCAGTCCATTTAAGCCCCCATGAGTTATAGACCTTGAAGGCTCCTGCGCCTTGAAAGGGATCAACATGGAAGACTGAGGAGAATGCCATGTTGTTGCCATGAGTGAGCTCCTTGTTCTTGAGAGATGGATCGACATCGACTATCAGGAAGTAGTCACCGCATTGCAGGTCATTTGGCAATGGAGCCTTGATGGCAAGGTCCTTGGTCTTTTCAAGGCTGGCCCTGGTGCAGGTCACCTTCTCCCTGATCTTGATGGCCTCGCTGTCGATGCAAGGCTTCTTGCTTATATAGACATCAAGCTCAAGGCTCGATGGGAGGGTCCCATATCCCAGGTTCTCAAGCCCAAGGCGAGCAAGCATTACCTCTCCGGCAACAGGATTGTCAGTTCCAGCGCTGATCTCGAGGGAGGATGACTTGTAATCGTAGTTGGGCGAGATAGCCGAAAGCGACCTTATGTGGAAATCGGCATAGAGGCTGGAGTTCTCAACGCTGCCCAAAAAGCACACGTAATAGGGCTCGAGGGACTTCACCATCACTCTTGAGCCGAGAGCCAGGCTAGGAAGGCTGGCTTCCGCCAGGCCAGTGCAGCTGATCCAGCTCTGAGCCCCGTCTATGCTGTATTGGTCCTCGCCGCCCTTCAGGACAATCTTATTTGACTTCACATCCAGATAGCTTGGTGTAATAAGATCCTGGGATTCTGCAGCTGAAGTGAAGGAGAACCAATCCATGGCCCATGAAGACCCGTCATAGAGCAGGGCCGTGACTATGGCAGGGCTTCTGTCATATAGAGCAGGCACGATGGATGTCTGTCCATAGCCCTTGCTCTGGCCATCAAGAAGCCAAATGCAGGGCTCGCTGGAAGCCAGGCTCATAGAGCTTGAGTAATCCTTATTGCTTGGCTTGGAGGAAATGGAGACAGATCCAGTTTCCGGGACCTGCAAGCCCTCGGAGTCACAGTCCAGGCACATGCTTGTGTTTTTTCCGCTATATATCGAGGCAAAGCCAATGCTAGGACCGAGGTCTGTCTGAATATAGATGGCGTAGGAGCCGCTTGGGAGCTTTGTCGGGTCCTCGCCTACCAATCTGGTCTCATGGGTCTCAAGGCTTGTTGCAGTGGCTATGGATGGTCTTCTGGAGCCTTCATATCCAAGGCTCAGGCTGCCCTCTCCCGGTGAAAATCCAAGAGGAAGCTCAAGCTTTGATGTCTTGTATCTGCCGATGAAGCCTTCAATTTCCCCATAGTATATGCATTTCAAGCTATCATCATAGCCATAAGCCTTGACAAGCACGCTTCCCAAGGCCATGTCTGATATCTCAAGGGTGTCTGAAGCCTGGCTGAATGAGCAGATCCTTGAGCCTTGCTGAACCTCGATGCGGCAGCTTGGACTTCCAACCCCTTCTGGGCATGAGAAGACGTCATTATTTATGGGGAGCCTCAACCTAAGCTCAAGAGATCCTGTATGCTCGCCCTTGCAGCCGAGAAGCAAAAGACAGGCCAGAATCAATGCAAGTATTCTCTTCACTCAGCCATGATATATGCACTGGCGTGCTGATGCAATTGTTTTTTCTTACCTTTCTTATGCAAAACCATTGCTCTATGTAAAGGAGAAATAGCCATTTATAATCTGCGAATTGTGTAGATTGCACAATTTTGGTGGACAATTAGCCATTTTCTGTAATAATATTGGCCGAAGGAAACATCCAATGGGAAGAAACGGAAGAAACCATTATCCATGGCTTATATGGCTGGCAAAGCTTTTATATGGAAAGGGCCTTCTTAAAAGAAAGCAGATCAGCCTGGAAGGGCTGGAAAGGCTGGATGGCCTTGATGGTGGCTTCCTGGTTATATCCAATCATGTCACTACCCTGGATCCTGTCCTGATATCAGCAGCCTTGCCCTATCATATACGATGGGTTGCAGGTCATTATCTTTTCAAGTTCAAGATCCTTGGCCCCATTCTAAAGCATCTTGCAAC
>JAQVSP010000039.1 GCA_028700425.1 Sphaerochaetaceae bacterium
AAGGCCAGAGTATGTCTGCATAAGCGACGAGCCCACAGGCAAGGCTCATGCTGTCATCTACTCCAATATGCCCTCTGGCATGGAGACGACCATAAGGCTCCAGCTGGGAAAGACCATGCTTACATCTGTCATATTCAGAGGCGTGGACTACCCAGTGGACAAGAAGGTCGGCTTCAGCTTCATAGGAAGCGACATCCTTCTATTCGACAAGAAGAGCGAAAGGATGATAGCCTCAGGAAGCTTGCAGCTGATCTAGAGAGACAAAGGGCGCCTTGATAAGCGCCCTTTGCTATCCAGTGTCATCCCCAGACCTTCTCAAAGCTCTCGCATACTATGAGGGTGTCATCATCGCAGTGTCCTAGCCAAGCCTGGAACACCTGCCTGTGAACCTTTCTCCAGCTTTCCAGGGACCTGTCCCCTTCTCCTTCCTTGTAGGCATGCTCAGCGCTGACATCCTTGAAGGGCCTTATGGCCACATCAAGGGTCCGGATGATGCAGACAGCCTGGTCCTTGGAATCCAGGATGACGCTGTAGTCACCCTTCTTGGGAAGGCTTTCTCCTTCCTTGTAATCCTCCAAGGCCGATGCAGTGGCTGTCTTGATTCCCAGTCTTGTAAGCTCAGCAAGCTTGTCAGGTACGCTCCCGTAGGCCCATGCCTGCCAATCAGCCTTGATTCTTGTGGAGCTTGAGAACTCCTGGAACATCTCTTGTGCGGTCATATCGCCTCCCTAGACCATAGATGATGATCCTATACTAGCTTATATGCAAGGGCCCTGGCCAGACCATGGCTGAGCTGAGCCTGCCTTGCACTTGTGTTCAAAAGCCTGGCATGATAAAACTGGACTTGGCAGGAAGGGCTATGATACTGAAGGACATCTACAAGCATTTGAGACACGGAAGAAGCCAGGCAATGATATTCGAGTCAATTGACGGAGTCACCGTCATTCCTCTATGTGGATCGGAAAAGGATCTCTTCAGCTTCTTCAACAGCAAGCTGCCTAACATGGAAGCGCTGGATTATCTGAGGACTGCCTCAAGCAATATAAACAACATAAACAAGACCTGCAAGCTGAAGATCAAGATTGACGAAGGCCTTGATTCCAAGTCTGTCGGCCAGCGATACAGGGATTTCATTGCCTTTCAGATCCTTGGCAAGAGCCGCAAGGAGCTCAAGCTCAACATCACAGCCCTCATTCTTATCATCATCGGCTCCATGGTCCTCGGTCTCTCCTACATCTTCACTGGATACCTGAAGCTCTTTGCAGACACAGTCAACATATTCGGCTGGGTCATTGTCTGGGAGGCAGCAGACATCCTGATATTCAAGAGGCCTGACCTTATGAAGGAGATAGTATGCGACCTAAGGCTTCACGATGCTGACTGGGACTGAAAAGAAGCCCTCTGCTATGAGAAGCTCAAGAACCCGAGCCTCGCGCTCAAGCATAACCTGTTCCTTTGGGCCATGGCCTGGGGCTCTGTTGGCTGCTATCGCCACCCTTGGATCGACGAGAACCCGAGTGAAGCACTCCTCAGCTTCATAATCATCCAGATCCTGGCTTACAGGCTCCTTGTCAACATCGCATAGGTAGTAAAGGTTGTCCTGGATGAAGATCTCATGCTCTTTAGTGCCTTTTTGCTTGCGAAGCACATGGCCATAAGGCCTTATTGAAGATTCGATGACAGAAAGGCCTGCCTCCTCACGCACCTCGCGGACGATTGCAGCTTCAGCTCTCTCACCTTTGTCGATGCCTCCTCCAGGAAACTTGTAATAGTCATAGACAAGGCTGTGGACAAGGCAGATAAGCTGGCCCTTAATGATGATTGCTCTGGCTGACGGCCTTATGAAGGGCTTCCAGTCCTTCTCATAGTCTTTCTGGTCAAGTTCAAAAAGTATGCGCATGATCTGATCTCAAGCCACTATAAGACATAAAAGGACGGCCTGGGAACCCAAGCCGCCCAAGAATCTCCATTTTGCCTCTTTCAGATTGCCAATAGCCCTCTGTCTGTAGCAAACTCTTTCTTCTTGATCTCCTTGAAGATCTGGACAAGGCGCTCAACCGTAAGCTTCTTCTTCTCAGCCCCAGATACATCAAAGATTATCTGACCCTCATCCATCATGATTAGACGATTGCCGTAATCGATGGCGAACTGCATATTGTGAGTGACCATCACAGCTGTCAGGCTGTACTTCTCAATATACTTCTGCGTCAGGTTCATGACTGTGGCTGCATTTCCTGGATCCAAGGCTGCAGTATGCTCATCCAGCAGTATCATGCTTGGATTGCTGAGAACGGTCATCAGAAGCGTAAGGGCTTGCCTCTGGCCTCCGGAAAGAAGGCCGACATTGTCAGAAAGCCTGTCAGAAAGCCCTATAGGCCCCAGCAGCTCCCTGAAATATGCTCGCTTCTTGTCATTGAGGCTTATGCCCAGGCCTCTCATGCCCTTGCGGCTTGCAGTGATCAGGTTGTCCTCGACGCTCATGTTGGCAGCGGTCCCCTTCGTAGGATCCTGGAATATGCGTCCTATGGTGAAGGCTCTCTTGTATTCCGGCTGGTGGGTCACATCCTTGGAATCAAGGATTATCCTGCCGCTGGTTACAGGGTAGGTCCCGCTGATCAGATTGAAGAGAGTGCTCTTGCCGCTTCCGTTTGATCCGATTACACAGACCACCTCCCCTTGCTCGACAGTGAGGCTGATGTCCTCAAGAGCAAGCTTCTCGTTCACCGTGCCAGGGTAGAATACCTTTGTTACGTGTTCAAGCGTCAGCATTGCATCCTCCATTGGCCTTTGCGGCCACCTTGTCCATGGCTTTCCTGCGTGCGCCTCTGTCAGAGGCTCCGCTTCTTGCCTTGGCAACGGCTAGAGATAGAATGACAAGCAATCCTGTGAGAAGCTTGAAGTCGTTAGGCGTTATTCCCACCAGATAGCCGTACTTTCGCCCTCCATACATCAAGGCCTTGTAGATTATCGAGCCTAGGATGACACGGAGCGTCAGAAGGGATATGCGATTGGTTGAGAACAGGAAATCGCCTATCATGATTGCAGCCAGGCCCTGGACTACCATGCCTGTTCCAAGGTTTGCATCAGCAAAGCCCTGGTATTGGGCAAGCAATGCGCCAGAAAAGCCAATCAAGCCATTGGAGAAGCCCAGTCCGATGACCTTAAGCGTCTCAGGATTCATGCCCTGGCTTATGACTACCTGCTCATTGCCTCCCATGGCTCCTACAGAGAGGCCAAGGTCAGTCCTGAAGAACAGGTCCACAAGGCCCTTCATCAGAAGCACTATTGCTATGGTTCCTGCAAGGGATGCCCATTCAGAGGGCAGGAAGCCTAGAATCCGGGGCACTTCAGTGTAGAACTTCTTGACTCCAAGCAGAGGGACATTCGCACCTCCAAGAATCCTGAGGTTCACAGAGTACAGCATTGTCATTACAAGGATTCCTGCCAGAAGGCCAGGGATCCTGAGCCTGCAGTGAATCAGGGCTGTCGCCATTCCGCTAAGCGCACCAGCTGCAAAGCCGAGGATCAGGGCCAGGGTTATTCCCAGCCCGCTCTTGATGCAGACTGCAGCCACAGCGGCTCCTGTTGCAAAGGAGCCGTCGCAGGTGAGATCTGCTAAATCCATGATCTTGTAGCTGATGAATATGCCTAGGGCCATGATCGAGAAGATCAGGCCATCTACGAATATTCCCTCGATCATAGCTTCCTTCCATCCTTTATGACGGCAGTGGCAGAAGCAATGATATCCTTGGGGATGGTTATGCCAAGCCTTGCTGCATTGTCAAGGTTGATCCAGGTCTCGAAGTCTGCAGCTTCTGTAAGGTACACTACGCCATAGTCAGCAGGCTTGGCGCCCTTGAGGATGGCCTCGATGATCTTTCCGGCGGCCTGTCCAAGCTTGTAGTAGTTGAAGCCCATGGCAATTGTGAAATCAAGGCTCTCGCAATTGGAGGCATCAGCTGTCATCAAGGCAACAGAGCCCTTTGTGCATACCTCGGCTATGGAGGGCAGGGCGGAAACAACGGCATTGTCTGTGGCGATGTACATGCCATCGATCCTGTCTATGATTGTCTGGGCTGCCTGGCGCACCTCAGCTGTATTGGCAACAGCTACGCTGACAGGCTTGACCCCGTACTTTTCGCAGGCCTCTACAAACATCTTGTTCAGCACAATTCCATTGGCTTCGCTTGAGGTGTAGATGTTTCCAAGGCTTTTTGCCCCAAGAATCTGGGCAAAGAGCTTCACCTGGCTTTCAACAGGTGTAAGGTCGCTGGTTCCGCAGACATTGGAGCCAGTCAGCCCTGCGGAAACTGGATCTGTGATCGCAACATAGATGACAGGCGTGTCTGAGAAGACATTGGCAAGGGCCTGTGCGACAGGAGTGCCGATCCCGATTGCGAAATCGACTTTGTCGCTCTTGAATTTCTGAGCTATAGAGCTGGAGGTGGATGCCTCGCCGTTGGCGTTCTGAAGGTCATAATAGAACGCATACTCAGAATTGGCGTTCAGATAATCCTGAATGCCCTGTTCAGACGCGTCCAAGGCGGGGTGGGCGAGTATTTTGGAGATTCCGACCTTTACGGTCCCGTCATCGGCTTCCTGGGTTCCATTAGCAAAGACCATCGTCAATGCGAACATGGCCAGGATTAATGCTGATAAGACTTTTTTCATAGTTCTTACTCCTTGCTCTTAAATTGTCCTTGAGGATAGTCTATTTTGGAGTTTTTGTAAACTGTATTCAGATAAATGTATATTTTTTCATCAATTATGTATTTCTAGCTGCATAAACATTGCTTTCAGGTCTTTTAAATGCCTTTAGGCAATAAAGAAAACAGAGGCAACTCTTCAGCAAGCCCTATAGAAGAAGAGGCAGAAAGACCGGTTGCTTGAAAAAACGAGAAGGATGGCAAATTCTGCCTATATCCTGGCTGAATCCAGGATGAAATCAGAAATGCTTCAAGATAGAAAAGAAAGCAGCCTCCAGAAGGAGGCTGCTGGTTGTCATGAATGCTGGCCTATTTAAGGTTTGCCTTGAGGCTTGCAATCTCAGAATCGGAAAGGCCGATCTGCGCAAGGTACTCAGCGGCTTCCTTGGCCAGGTCTGTGTCAAGGCTCTCAATGCCGAAGGCTGTCTTCAGCGACTTGACTATGTTGCTGTTGGCGATTGCATCGTACTTGGCTGTTCCCTTTTCAATTCCATAGTAGTTGAAATAGGTTGTCATGTAGTCTGCAATGACCTCGTCCTTCGATGCACCCATCAGGCTCTCGATGAGAGCTGAGACAAAGCCTGCCCTGTCCTTGCCCTCAGTGCAATGGACAGCATACACGCCTGGGTTGGCGATGAAGAACCTGAATCCTTCAGCAAGTCCCTTCTGGAACTCTGGAGCCTGGAAGTCGACCCCCAGATTCAGGAACACTACCTTCTGCTTGGAGTAGTAGGTATCAGCATAGCCTGCATAGGCCTCTGCGCTTGCCTTGTCATCTGAAAGGTTCATGATGACAGAGATTCCTGCCTTGGCTGCCTGAGCATCTGCATACTTGTTCCTGCCAATCTCCGGGTTGATTGGAGAGGAGGTCCTATAGATCCTGCCCTCTCCTATGCCTGTTGTGGCAATGGCCCTGAAGTTTGCAAACTGTGCATCCGTGAGGCCTGCGTAATCGGCCCTGTTGTTGGTCCTGGCAAGGTCATGAAGGATGTACTGAGCCATGTAGCCTTCCTTCTCAGCCATCTCGAACTTGATCTCAACTGGGAAGGTCACGCCTGGCTTTGCTGTCCAGAACCAGGTCTTGTCAGCGTTTGTGGTCTTTGTTGCAAGTCCGAACGCATCGGCAAAGTTGCCCATGTTGATGGCCATGGACAGATATCCTGTCGGCCTGCCCTCTTCAAGAGGAGCGATGATGGCAGCTGTTCCCTGGTCCACATAGGAGTAGGTCGGAACCACAGGAAGCGCCACTGTCTTTCCAAGGAAGCTTGCATTGACGATATCGCCTTCAGCATAGCCCAGGGCAAAGAAGTCTGCCACCTTGATGTCCATGTACACGTTGCCGTACTTGGTGAACCATACATTGGCGTCAAGTCCGCCTATTGTGATCCTTGAAGCCTGCTTGGAAGCCTCTGTGATCACTGTCATGCGGCCTTGCGGCTCTGCATACCTTTCGTCGACGACTCCGCCAAGAACCTCGGTGATGTAAGCCATGACAGCTTCATCAAGGACAATGCCGGTGTCAAACTGGTGGCTTGCGCTGGCAAAGGCATAGTAGGTGTCTCCGCCTGCTGCAACAAAGTTGTTGGTCACTACAGCATAGGTGTCATTCACATTGAAAGGCTTGCCATTGACGCTGTTTATGGTTACGCGGTTGATGGACTTCGGTCCGTAGTATGTAGATGCTGGATAGGTGGTGGCCGCCTTGTCGTAGGCCTTTGTCGTATCGACTGTGATCTCCATTCCATAGGTCTGCGGGAATCCGCCAAGGGAGATTGGGGTGCAGTAGGTCGAAGCCTCAAGAGCCTCAAGAAGCTCGCTTCCCTTGACATAGACCACAGCGATTGTATTGCCGAATGGAAGGACTGTATTCACGTTCTTCCTGGTGATGGCTCCAGCATGGATCCACGCCCTGATGCCGCCTCCGTTGGTTATGGCCACAACATGGTCGTCATCAACCTCGAAGCTGCCTTCGTTCTTGGCCAGCGTCCAGTACATTGCATCGGTGATCAAGTCACCAAGATTTGTTTCCTCTGTCCTGTTTCCAGGTTCCTTGTCTCCATTGAGCTCGACCAGGTTCTGTGCGAAAACGACTCCGTACTCGCCATTGACACGGTCCATTATCTCCTGGGCAGCCCCAGAGACCTTGGCAAGCGTGCCTACGTCGTAGACTGTTACATTCTTGCCTTCGGTATTCTTCTCAGTATGAGAGACAGGCTGGAGATAATTTTTCTCCACTGTCTTGGTGAAGTTGTCTATGACAACAACGCCAATGTTGGCAAAAGCTGTTCCAGTGGAGGCAATCGGCTGTCCTTCAGGGCCTGCGGCCATGACGGTGTGCGAGTGGCCGTCGATTATGAAGTCTATGCCTGTTGTATTGGCCCAAAGGTCCACAGAGCGGCTTGGAGCAGAGGATGAATCGACTCCAAGGTGGGAAAGGCAGACTATGATGTCAGCCTTTGATTCCAGCTCCTTCACCTGTGCCTGGACTGCCTTGTAGAGTCTTTCTTCAGAAAGGAACTCAAGCCCCTTTATGAGAGCTGGGTTGGCTTTGGTCTGGGTCTCTGGGGTCGCGACTCCTATGAAGGCAATCTTGACTCCAAGCGGCGTTGTGTAGATCCAGGATGGGGCGAGAATGGACTGTCCATTCTCAAGCACATCGCAGCACACAACATTGAACTGAGCCTGGGCCAGGCCTTCCTTCAAGGCTGCATAGCCATAGTCGAACTCATGGTTGCCCAGAGTCGCAATGTCGTAGCCGGCGGCGTTCATCATTGTCACTGCATCCATGCCCTTCGTGGTGCTCACATAGGTCGTTCCCTGGAAGAAGTCGCCTGCATCAGCGAGTATGACATCGGCGCCCTTGCTTTCGAACTCCTGGGCTAGAAATGCAATGTTTGCATATCCTGCTATGTTTCCATGGACATCGTTGGAATGAAGGATGACGGTCTTTCCGAAATATTCCTTGCCTTCTACGACAACCTCGCTTGCAGCCTGAGCAAATAGGCCTTGAGCGCAGATGAAAACTGCCAGCAGAACAATCAGCATGCTCTTAAGTAGTTTCTTCACGATAATTCCTCCTTGAATTGAATATTAAGTCCATCTTGATTATGGCCTAGCCTTTGACAGCTCCGGCGGCAACTCCCTTGATGATGTGCTTCTGGCAAATGAGGTAGAAGACTATCACCGGGATTATGGAAAGGAAGATCAAGGCCATTGTGGCCCCAAGGTCAACAGTGCCATAGCTTCCCTTAAGGTATTGTATATGAATCGGCATTGTCATGTACATTGTGCGGTCAAGCACAAGGTACGGCAATAGATAGTCATTCCAGATCCACATGATCTCAAGTATTCCTACAGAGATCAATGTCGGCTTGAGTACAGGAAGCACTATCTGGAAGAATGTCCTGACAGGTCCGCAGCCATCTATTGCAGCAGCTTCCTCCATTGCCAGTGGGACGCTCTTCACAAAGCCTGCGAACATGAACACAGCCAGCCCTGCTCCAAATCCAAGGTAGATGACTGGAATTGTCCATGGAGTGTTGAGCTTAGGGCCCCAGAAGCCAAAAAGCCTTACTGTATCAGCGGTCTTTGCCAGGGTGAACATCACCATCTGGAACGGCACAACCATGGAGAACACGCATAGGTAGTAGATGGCTCTGCAGAAAAGGCTGTCGACACGGGCAATGTACCATGCTGCCATGGAGGTGCATATCAGGATCAAGGCGCTTGACAGCACTGTGATCACGAAGCTGTACATGGCGCTCTTGAAGAAGGGGTAGTTGCCGAAGGTCATTCCAGTGACGAAGTTGGAGAATCCTGCAAAGCTCTCTCCCCTAGGCCAGCCGAAGGTATCGGTCTTGACGTAGGTGTTCAGCTTGAAGGAGTTCATTGCAACCATGAACACAGGAAGCACGTAGATGATGCAAAGGATCGAGAACAGGGCTGTCAGGATCATCTTGCGAGTCCTTTCCGGGGCCAGGCCTGGATGAGAGATCATTGCTGCACCTCCTTTCTTCTTGTTGCGAAAAGCTGGATGAGGCCGAGGGAGGCGACAAGGACAAAGAATATGACGGCCTTGGCCTGTGCGACACCTCGTGAGACAGAGTTCTGGCTGTAGAAGGTATTGTATATGTTCAGGGCAAGCATCTCAGTTGTCCTGATCTGCGATCCATCCGCGGCGAAAAGATATGGCTGGCCTGCTGTCAGGGCCAGGTTCTGGTCAAAGAGCTTGAAGCCGTTGGACAGGGACAGGAATGTGCATATGGTTATTGAAGGCATAACGTTGGGAATAGTGATGCGTATCAGGGTCTGCCATCGGCTTGCTCCGTCTATGTTGGCAGCCTCGATCATGTCAGTGGGCACTGCCTGCAGGCCCGCTATGTATATGATCATCATGTAGCCGACCTGCTGCCAGCATACAAGGATGATCAAGCCCCAGAATCCATACTCTGTCTTCATCAGGATAGAGGTGTTGTACTTGGACAGTATGCCATCGAATATCATCGACCAGATGTACCCAAGCACAATTCCTCCGATGAGGTTTGGCATGAAGAATACGGTTCTGAATAGGTTGCTGCCCTTGATGCCCTGTGTCAGGAAATATGCCACAGCAAAGGCCAGTAGGTTTATGATGACCAGCGACACCACAGCAAACAGCGCAGTATACCAGAAGGCATGGACGAAGCCTGGATCTGTCAAGGCCCTGGAATAGTTTCCAAGCCCAATGAACACAGCATCGGATGTGGTCCTGAACCTGCAGAATGAAAGGTAGATTCCCCTGAAGAAGGGGTAGAGAAATCCCACGCAAAAAGCGAGAAGCATGGGACCGACAAAGAGCCAGCCCCAATGCCGTATCGGACGGCGAATCAAGGTGCTGCTCAATGATGCAGCAGAGTCGCGATGTTTCACGCAAGGCCTCCTAAAAACTAAATATACCACGAAAAGGAAATCCAATCCGTGGTACACATCAAATAAAGGTCAGGATCTAGTTGTTTGCAGCCTTGTACTGAGCAGCCCAGCCCTGGATGAAGGCGGTCTTTACAGTCTCCCAGTTGGCATCTGTCTGATTTGCATCATACTGGTTCATGGCAGACACGACTCCGGCTCTCCAGGTCTCCACGTTTGGAGTGTAGTTGAAGGCCCATGTCATGACATAGTGGCCCTTTGCGCTGTACTCGTTTGCCTGGGCAAGGAATACGTTGGCAGGAGCTGCAGCCTTCTTGTATGGGATGGCTCCAAATGTCTTGGCAAGAAGCTCGGTTCCCTTGGCGGATGTGACCATCCAGCTCATGAAATCGAGAGTGGCCTTGATGTCGGCTTCTTTAGCCCTGGCGTTGACTGCCCAGCAGTTCTCTGTTCCGCAGTTCAGTCCAGCCTTCTCCTCGCCTTCGACTCCGCAGTAGAACGGGATCATGGCAAGCTGGCTGTCCTTGAGACCATACTTTGTGGTAAGGGCATCATACTCCCAGTTTCCATTCTGGTAGAATACAGCCTGCTGCTTTCCGAACTCGGCTTCAGCATCATATCCGCCGACTGCCAGTGTGTTTGGAGCGACAGCAGCGTTGTTGATATAGAGATCCCAGAGATTCTTGAAGTTCTGAAGATAGGTTCCCTTCAAGGTAGGCGGGCACTCTGTCCAGCCATCTGCGACTGATTCGTAGTAGAGAGGGATGTTTCCAAGGTGTCCCGAGAATCTCCAGGATGAGCTGGGATCCATTCCAGATGAGGTGAAAGCATCGAAGCCGAGCTTGGAAGCCCTGGCGTGGATGTCCTCTGCGACCTTCTTGAGGGTGGCGAAGTTCTTTATGTCAGAGAGCTTGTAGCCTGCCTTGGCAAGGAGATCGGTGTTGACGATGATTCCAAAGCACTCATAGCAGTAGCCGATGGAGCAAAGCTTGCCATTGGCATCGTAGAGGTTGTAGGCATCGGTGGTGAGCTCGTTGGCGACAGCAGTTCCCTTCAGGTCATAGCAGTAGTCTCCCCAGGTGTCGACGGCAGCGGCGTTTCCAACAACAAACAACGTTGGAGCGGCTTCCTTGTCCATCTCAGCTGTGAGAGTGGTCTGATATGTTCCTGATGCGGCGGTTACTACCTTCACTGCCACGCCAGTCTCAGCTGTGTAGGCAGCTGCAAGCTCCTGGAGCACTGCATCTGACTCGGGCTTGAAGTTAAGCCAGTAGACAGAGCCGGTCTGCGCTTCAGTTACAGGCTGTGCAAAGATGGGAGCAATAGCCATCAGGACAACCAGAAGAGCAATAATTAGTTTCTTCATTTTTTTCTCCTCTTCCCACTTGGGAATAATGAATACACACTTACTATAACCCATATTTTTCAACTCGTCGATGAAAATAATATTTTCCCAGCTTATAGTTTTTTCATTCATAATAATCAGGCTCTTTCATGGCTGCTTGATAAGCAATGAAATATAACATGAGGCTTATATTGCAGATTTGCATGCTTATGATACGTTTGTTTATTAATAATAAAAGGCAGAATGCTAATATTTCAGAGCTATTTCATTCGATCAGCATTCATGCAGCTCTTTCTGATTCGATTCATTGTGCAGGCCCCTGAAAAAATGAATATGCTTCAAGGCCTGTCATTTCAGAAAGAATGAATAAGCTGGATTCAGCTAGCTTTGCCAGGACCAAGCGCATTCCCAGGCTGGCAGCATGGTCTTGAAAGCACCCTTGGTCAGCAAAGAGGCAGAAGAACCTTGACTCCCTTTGACTGCAGAAGAGCATTGTCCTCATCGTTGATGCAATCTGTGACAAAGCAATCGATCTCGTTCCACTGTGCAACATTTATCAAGGAAGTGCTGTTGCTCTTGGTATGATCGGCGACAACGCACACAGTGCAGCTTGCATCTATCATCAGGCGCTTTGTTATTCTCTCATTGAGGTTTGGGCATGTAATGCCTTTCTGCACATCAAAGGATGTGCATCCCATGAACAGAATGTCTGCATTGATTGATCGTAGGACCTCAGCTGAAAACTCGCCAACGCTTGCCTGAACGCTTCGCCTGAAGCTTCCTCCGATGATAAGAAGCTCTATGCCCTCATCCCTGGAAAGCTCCTGCATCACAGGAAGGCTGTTTGTAAGAACCGTGATATTCTTGCCATGAAGCATCCTTGCGAGAATCGCCATTGTGCTTCCGCTATCAATGATCACTGTATCTCCATCCTTGACCATGGCAGCTGCCTGCCTGGCCAAGTCTGTCTTGACCTCGGAGTTCTCCTTGATGGTCTGGGTGAAGTCGCGGGCAGTCTCAGCATATTCTGCTGGAACAGCCCCGCCATGAGTGCGTATCAGCTTTCCAAGCTGGGCAAGGACCTGCAGATCAGACCTTATGGTCACCTCTGAGACATCGAAGAAAGCGCTGAGTGCAGCAACCGACAGGGAATTCTCTGTCTTCAGCATGCTAAGTATCTCCTGCCGCCTTGTGAAGGTGTTCCACTTGCTCATAAGGTCTCCTATAGGTATTGAGCCTGGCCCAGCTCCACATACTCGTCGATGATTCGGGTTATGTCAATCCGCACTTGCTCAATCTGTCTCTCGTTCGATCCAGTGATCTCCCATCTGGCGATGCGATCCTCGCTTCGGCTGATCCTCTGAGCTACCTGATACCATGGCCCATCAAGGCTTGTCTTCGAATCTATGATCCTCGGAAGCCCATGGCGCATCAGCGTCGCATCAAGATCTCCTCCCTCTTCAGTTGTCTCAATCACGCAAAGCCCTTGGCTTTCATAAAGGGCCTTCACTCTAGAGAGGGCTTCGTCCATCTTGACAGGATCCCAGAAGCGCACAGGCCACTCACGAGCCCTGAAGGTCCTTGACTGTTGTCTCAGGGCCTCATCATAGGCTTCAGGATTCCTGCAGGCCAGCGAGGCTGTGAGCAGAGAGAAGAACAGCGTATTCTCGGTAGCTGCATAGCCCTTGCCAGGATCATCAGGATCGATTGGGAAGTTCATGTAGTAATGGGCGCTCTCCTCGCAGGCGGCAACGCAGCCTTGGCTTGCTCCCTGGCGAAGAGCTTCCTTGATGAAGGAATGCCCGTTGCGGATGATGCTTACATTGGCCGTCCTGGACTGAAGCGCAAGGGCCATTGGGTTGACCTTTACATCAGAGTAGACCTTGATGCTGTCAAAGGCCTTGCCATAAAGATGCCTTATGCTTGGAAGCATTATAGAGAAATTGAAGGAGGGAGCCAGCTGCGATCCATTGGAAGCAATGAAATCCATCCTGTCTCCATCTCCATCAAAGGCAAGGCCGAAATCAAATCCGCCCTTGGCCATGAGATCCCAGGTTGGCTGTATTGAGCTTAGCACGATAGGATTCGGATCCCCTATAGGAAAGCGTCCGTCGGGCACTAGGTTGCGTGTGCAAACCTCCGCTCCTCCAAGGCTCAAGGCTTCAGTGACCTCGGTTCCCGCTGCTCCGCAAAGGAAGTCCAGCAATATCCTGGAGCCCTTCAGCGAGCCTTCCTCAACTCCTGCAAATTTCATGGAATAATCGATGAACTGGTCAAGATAGCGATGTATGATGACTCTTCCCCGGCTTGGGCTCAGGACAGGCTTTTGGGAATGGATATATAAGTCCTTTATCCTTGTGATGCCTCCCTCAGGCCCATTGCCCATGGCAAGAGGCACCATTGAGGGTGCGAGTATCTTAAGGCCAATGTAATCGCCTGGATTATGGCTTGCTGTGAACATGATACCGCAGCTGCCCAGGTTCTGCATGCAGGAAAAGTAGAACTGGCAGGTGGAGACCTGAAGTGGGTTGACTATGACATCAAGCCCATAGAGCGGAAAGGCATCTATGGCCAGCTGCATCAGCCTTGTCACTCCAAGCCTTGCATCTCGTCCAAGGACTACGCTTGGAGCCTTGACCGTATTGATGATGTAGAATGCCACTGCATCTATTAGGCGCTTGGCTTGTTCATCTGACAGAAGGCCCTCTGTTGTCCTGATATCGTATGCCTTGAACATTGCAAGGTTGTCTTCATTATTCATATCTCTATCTGCTCCATAATTTCTGGGATTGTCGATTCAGGGAATGCGGCCTTCGCCTCATCAAGTATCTTGGCTCTTTGCTGCCTGTCCTGGGGAAGGTGCACGAGAAAGAGCTTGCCTGCCTTCATGGCAGATGCGCATTCAGCGGCTTCTGATGGACTGCTGTGGTCAGCCTTGAAGCCAAGGCAGGCTTCATGAACAAGAGCATCCGAGCCTATTGAGCAAGCAGGAATAGGTGTGGAGGCATTGCAGTCTGCCATGTATGTGAGCTTGCGCCCCATGCAGGTGAAAGTGAAGCCATTGGTTGGTATTCCGTGGTTGACGGCAAAGCTCTGAACATGAATCGGGCCTGCATCAAGGCTGCCTTCCCCAAGGTCTATGAAGGCGATGGGGAATATGCCCTTCTTCAAGGGCAGGGCAAATGCATTGACCAGGCTTCTGGCGATCTCAAGTGTTGCGCTGTTGGCTGCGATATCAAGCCCCCTCTTCCTTCCCATAAGATACAGGTTATGTATCAAGGATGGCAAGGCATAGATATGATCTACATGAGCGTGGGTAAGGAGAACCAGGTCAATATCAAGAGGATCAAGGCCGCTTCGCGTCAATGCCTCTGCAGGGCTTCCGCTGGCATCAACAACAATCAGTGAGCCTTCTTCACATACAGCCAGGGCTGTATTGCTGCCTTCAAGCCCTTGTATGGAGCCGCTGTTGCCGAGAAAGGCTATCTTCATCTTTTCTCCTTCTTGATTCTCTTCTTGATGATCGGGAATGCAATGCTGAAGACAGCAAAGGCGATGAAGACCAGGCATATGGGCTTTGTAAAGAAAGTGGCGTAATTGCCGCCAGCAAGCTTCACAGCGCGCCTGAAGTTCTCCTCAAACATGCTGCCAAGTATCAATCCCAGGACAAGAGGAGACACTGGATAGCCGCCTTTCTTGCAGAAGTATCCGACAAAGCCCATAACAAGAGCGACTCCCATGTTGAAGATTCCCACTGCTGTAGCCTGTCCTGCAATGGCATAGGCTCCGATGAAGCTGAGCATGAGAACCATGGGCATGAGTATTGTCTGAGGCACCTTCAGCACCTTTGGATAAAGCCTTACGCCTCCCATCTGGAAGACAAACATGAAGACATTGGCGACAAACATTGTAATGAATATGGCATAGACAAGGCTCATGTTCTGCTGGAAGAGCTGGAAGCCAGGGTTCACGCCCTTGATCATCAAGGCTCCAATAAGAACGGCTGTAGCGCTGTCGCCTGGGATTCCCAGTGAGAGAGCAGGTATCAGAGCTCCTCCTGTGACAGCGTTGTTCGCCACCTCAGGAGCTATCACTCCCTCAAGAGATCCTGTTCCGACCATCTCAAGCTTGCCCTTGGAAGCGGAAGTGATGTTCTTTGCAGTATCATGAGCCATGAAGACAGCGATCGAAGCCCCTGTTCCAGGTATGGCTCCGATGAGGGTCCCAATGCCTAGGCTGGAGAGAATTATCTTCCACATGGAGCAAAGCTTCCTGAAGGGAGGAAACACGTTCTTGATCTCAATATCCGGTACAGCCTGCTGAGTCCTTGAGGAGATTATTGACTTGACCCGATAAAGACCTGGGAGATGCCATAAAGGCCGATGAGGCTGCTTGTCAGGTCAAGGCCCTTGGTCAAGGGTGTATGGCTGAGCAGGGAGGCAAAGGGAATCCTCAAGGCTCCGCTGAAGGAATCGG
>JAQVSP010000154.1 GCA_028700425.1 Sphaerochaetaceae bacterium
GTTGTTCTTGAGCAGATTTCCAAGAAATGGAAGCTCATGAGCAGAACAAAGGCACGTCAGATTCAGTACAGCTTCCTTAATAAGATTCCTGACATTGATGCATTCATGGAAGAATACTGGATTTATGCCCAGCAATTCATGAAGCCTTGGTATTTTGAGGTAAAGCAGCCAGACGACATTATTGCAAGTGGAAGCCCTTCCTTCCTTATGGAGCCTATTGTCAAGAGGCTTGGAATTGGAGGCCTTGTTGCAACAAGGATGGATAAGCACACAGGCAAGATCACTGGAGAGTTTGCAGTTGATAAATACAAGCTCCAGTACTTTGAGGAGAAGTTTGACTCGAGCAAGATAGACAAGTTCTATTCAGATGCCTACTCTGACCACTTTCTAGCAGAAAAGGCTAAGGAAGCATATTTCATTCACGGCAAGAACCATGACCAATTCACTGAATGGAACAAATACTTTGAAACACATAAGAAAAAGTAGATTTTTACGAGCCTATATTTGCATTAAGAAATTGTGTTTGCAGTAGTGTGAATGCTTTTATAGGTATTTGATTCTGCCTTCAATGGCTGACACGTCCTTCTGATGCCTCTTCACAACCTGTAGCTCAACCTTTTCATTGCTATTTCTAGGGATGCCTATTTTTAAATCTTTATAGCTGGATCGACCTGTGCCCGTTATGGCTGTTGGATCCAGGCTTCTAATTGCCGATTGTTTACTCACTAAGCCTATCTTGTGCAATAATCTCTCTCTTCTTGCTTCCTTTCCTTTAAAAAGTATTTTTTTGCTTGACAACTGACCGATATGGGGCAATTATATATTTCATGAAATATACATTGGACGGGAATATTAGGCCTTCCTTGGCCAGAAGACTCAGGACAAGGCTGATAGACAAGCAGGAATGGCAGCTTTGGCTGTTTGCCTTGCCTGCTATTGTATTCTTCCTCATATTCCATTATGGACCCATGTATGGAGTCATCATTGCGTTCAAGAACTATTCTCCGTCAAGGGGAATAAGCGCTTCCAAGTGGGTGGGCTTCACCTACTTCGCACGCTTTCTCAAGTCCCCTATGTGCTGGACCTTGATCCGCAACACCTTGGTTCTGAGCTTCTATCAGCTGATAGTTACCTTCCCCTTCCCAGTGGCTCTTGCCCTTCTGCTAAACCATATGAGAAACAAGAGAGGGGTGAAGCTGGTGCAGACCATAACCTATGCTCCTCATTTCATCTCCCTGGTTGTCATGTCAGGCATGCTCTTTCTCTTCTTCTCCCCTAGCTCTGGTGTGATCAATGCAATCATCACCAAGCTTGGCAGGGAAAGCATCTACTTCATGGGAGAGGAGAGGTGGTACCGCCATCTCTTTGTGTTCTCCCACGTATGGCAGCACACCGGCTACAATGCAATCATCTTCCTGGCAGCTCTTACTGCCGTGGATCCTGCCCAGTACGAGGCCGCCACCATCGACGGGGCCTCCATATGGCAGAAGATCATCTCCATAGACCTTCCTGCCATAAGCCCTACCTTGGTTACCATGCTTTTGCTGCAAGTGGGCAAGATGTTCAACGTGGACACCCAGAAGGCCCTGCTTCTCCAGACGCCTACGAACCTTGGGGTAAGCGAGATCATCGGGACCTATGTCTACAAGATAGGCCTTGTGAACTCCCAGTTCAGCTACTCAACTGCCATCAACCTTTTCCAGACAGTTGTCAACCTTGTCATTCTTCTCAGCGTCAACTATATAAGCAAGCGCCTGACTGAAGAGAGCCTTTGGTAGGAGGAGCTATGAGCATGATCAGATTGTCCTCCGATGACAGAAGATTCAACATCCTGGCTGTGGCCATCAGCATCATAGCCTGCATCCTGGTTCTCTACCCTATGTACTTCATAGTCATCGCCTCCTTCAGCGAGCCTGAGAAGGTCATGGCCGGCGAGGTCCTGCTCTTCCCCAAGGGCTTCAACACCTCAGGCTACCAGCGGATCTTCGCCTACCAGCCGCTGTGGAGAGGCTATGCCAACTCCCTGTTCTATACTCTGGTCGGGGGCTTTGCCAGCACTGTCATAACCCTCTTTGCAGCCTATCCTCTTTCAAGAAGAGACTTCTCCGGAAAGAAGGGCCTCACAATCTTCTTCCTGATAGCCATGTTCTTCTCAGGCGGCCTGATTCCACAGTACATACTGATCAACGCCATGCATCTGAGAAACACCTACGCTGTCCTTCTGCTTGTATCCGGGGTCCAGGTCATGAACCTTCTCATGGCCAGCTCATACTTCAGGTCCACCTACATCCCATCGCTCTGGGAGGCAGCGCAGCTTGATGGCTGCTCGCACTTCGGCTACTTCTTCAGGGTCCTGCTTCCAGTGTCCACCCCGATTGTCATAGTCATGCTCCTGTTCTATGGAGTCTTCCAATGGAACGACTACTTCAGGGCCATGATATTCCTGGACAAGGAAGCCTTCTATCCCATCCAGCTGGTCCTCAAGGAGCTGCTTGCCTCCAACCAGGTCTCGGGAGCCATGATCGAGCTTCTAAGCGAGGACCAGGAAGCCTTCAGCGAGATGCTGAGGGCCGCCGAATCCATGAAGTACGGCATCATACTGATGGCCACGCTTCCTATGCTTTTATTGTACATCTTCCTTCAGAAATACTTTGTCAAGGGCATAACCCTTGGCTCGGTGAAGGGCTGATATTGAGCCGGCTTGTCCGGAAAAAGGAGAATATATGAAGAGAACATTGATAGCTGTTCTTGCACTGCTGATGCTAGTTCCATCAATGGTGTGCGCCCAGGGCGCAAAGGAAGCAGAGCCTGCTGCACAGGCTGGCCTGCAAGGATTCCATGAAGAGGGCCTGCCCATCGTTGATGAGACCTACACCCTGACCTTCACTGGAATGAACATGAACGCCACAAGGGTCGGCCGCTATGATGAGACTGACATGATGCTCAAGCTTCAGGCTGACACCAATGTCAAGATCGTGTGGAACATGATCCCCCAGGCCTCCTGGAAGGAGAAGAAGAACCTGATAATCGCAAGCAACGAGCTTCCTGACGGCTTCATGGGCCCAACCAGCCTCACTGCAGACGAAGCCCAGCAGCTTGGAGCCGACGGCGTTCTCATTCCTCTTGAGGACCTGATCAAGCAGTATGCACCGAACATCCAGAAGGTTCTTGACACCAACCCAACCTACAAGGCCCAGGTGACAAGCCCAGATGGCCACATCTACGCCCTCTCCTCCTGGCAGGACATGGGATTTGATTCCCTGAGCGTCTCCATCATCAACAAGACCTGGCTGGACAAGCTTGGCCTTGACATGCCAAGGACCACAGATGAGTTCTATGAGGTTCTCAAGGCCTTCAAGGAGAACGACATGGCCGGCAATGGCAAGACAGTGCCCTTCAGCTTCCTCTACCAGGAGAGCGCAGACCTCAACAGAGAGGTCAAGCGCGAGTTCGAGTGGATCTTCCTGGCCTTCGGAGTTCCAGAGACCCCGACCCACATTGCCATCGAGGATGATGGAGAGCTCATCTTCACAGCCGCCCAGGAAGAGTGGAAAGAAGCCATCATCTACCTTCACAAGCTCTACAGCGAAGGCCTGATAGACAAGGAGATCTTCTCACAGGACAGGACCTTGCTCACAAACAAGATCCGCACCATGACAGTGGGAACCTACACCGACTACAGGCTCAAGAGCTCAATGGCCACCGAGGAGATCCAGGGCAATTTTGCCATCATGGCTCCATTGGCTGGACCTGACGGAGAGATGCGCTGGCTCAGGGCAAAGGCGGGAATGTCTGATGGA
>JAQVSP010000155.1 GCA_028700425.1 Sphaerochaetaceae bacterium
CAAGGAGGCTACCATGAGGTTGCTGCTTGCAGAGGATGAAGAACAGCTGTCCAGCGCTCTTTGCGCCATATTGCGCCACAACGGCTACGAGGTCGATGCTGCACTCAATGGGCTTGATGCCCTGTCCCTGCTTCAGGATGGCTGCTATGATGCTGCCATCCTTGACATCATGATGCCTGGCCTTGATGGGATCATGGTCCTCAAGAAGGCAAGAGATGATGGGCTTAGGCTGCCTATCATCATGCTCACGGCAAAAGGCGAGATCGAGGACAAGGTCCTTGGGCTGGACAGCGGGGCCAATGACTATCTGACAAAGCCCTTCTCCTCAAGGGAGCTTCTTGCCAGACTGCGTGCAATGACCCGAAGAAGCGGGGACTCCTCAGGCTCGGCAGTGCTCAAGGCAGGCAATCTCACCCTTGACATGCAGACCTGCTGCCTCAGCTCGCCCAAGGGAAGCTTCAAGCTGGCAAACAAGGAGTTCAGGCTGATGGAGCTTCTGATGGCAAGGCCTTCCCAGGTGATCAGCACCCAGGTCTTCAGGGATAAGGTATGGGGCTGGGATGCGGAGACTGACATAAGCGTT
Organism: Sphaerochaetaceae bacterium; assembly: GCA_028700425.1. Classification (GTDB taxonomy): domain Bacteria; phylum Spirochaetota; class Spirochaetia; order Sphaerochaetales; family Sphaerochaetaceae; genus JAQVSP01. The sequence goes on from JAQVSP010000155.1 coordinate 584, forward strand.
GTCTGGGTCTATCTGTCCTGCCTGCGAAAGAAGCTCACTGAGCTTTCCAGCACCGTTCAGATCAAGGCTTCTCGAAACCTTGGCTACAGCCTGGAGGCCATTGAATGAGAGATTCTCTTCACCTAAGAAGCAAGTTCATTGCCGTTGCCATGATATCAGTCTCAATAGTCATAGCTGTCCTGATGACCATTCTCAATGCATCCAGCTTCATTCGCCTGGCCCGCCAGGCCGACCAGATGCTGCAGGTCCTGGCCAGCAACCAGGGCTCCTTCCCCGCTCCGATTGAAAAGCCATCAAGAAACGAGCCGCCAATGTCTCCGGAGGCTCCTTTTGAGACAAGGTTCTTCTCAGTGACCTTCAAGGACGACTCGACTGTCAGCGCAGACACAGCCTTCATTACTGCAGTGAATCAGCAGAAGGCCCTGGATTTTGCCCTGAAGGTGAAGGAAGAAGGAAAAGAGAGAGGATTCATTGACAACTATCGATTCCTGGATTCAGGAGCGATGGTTGTGTTTCTGGACTGCACTCGCGACCTGGAGACCGCAAGGTCCTTGCTTGCCACCTCTGCCTTGGTGGCGGCAGCCGGCCTGCTTTGCGTCTTTCTTCTGTCCCTGGTGCTCTCAAGGATCGCAATCAAGCCCATAGAGATGGCAGACCTTAGGCAAAGGCGCTTTGTAACCGATGCATCCCATGAGATCCGCACCCCGCTGACCATAATAGATGCCAACACCGAGGTCCTGGAGATGACCTATGGGCAAAGCGAATGGACAAGAAGCACAAGAAGCCAGGTAGCCAGGCTTGCCAAGCTTACCAGCTCGCTTGTTGAGCTGGCAAGGCTTGATGAAAGGGAGAAGCTGGAGAAGGCTCCCTTCTCTCTTTCTGATGCTCTTAAGGACTGCATCTCTGACTTTCAGGCCCTGGCCATGACAAGATCCAGGGAGCTTAGGCTGGATATCCAGGACTCATTGATCTGCAATGCAGACGAGGCCAGGATAAGGCAGCTTATCTGCCTGCTTCTGGACAACGCAGTAAAATACTCAAGCCAAAGCATAGACATCAGCCTTGCCAAGAGCGGAAAGAAGGCAAGGCTTTCTATATCAAACAGCGTTGAGAGCATAAAAGCTGGCCCTCATCCAGAGCTGTTCGATCGATTCGCAAGAATGGACCAGGCCCGGTCCTCAAGCCAGAAAGGCTATGGGCTGGGCCTGGCAATGGCCTGGTCAATAGCCCAGGCCAGCGGAGCGAAGATCAGTGCATTCAGCCCTGACGAACACTCCTTCACTGTACTTGTAGTCTTCTAGGCAATAGCCAGGCTCTGGGCCTTGACGCAAAGCCTGACAGTCCTGTCAGCCAGCTCCACGGTCACCTGCTGGTCCTCATCGGCTGGGTTCCAGACCACAACCTCAAGATGACCTTCCTTGCTTTCAAAGGACTTGGCCTTGACAAGGCTGTTGTCAATGGCAAAGCCATCCTGGTCGCGGAAGGATCCAAGAAGCAAGGTGTCCTTGTGCTCATCAAGCATCCTGTTCACCTCAACAAGGTAGTCCCTGTAAAGAGGAATGTCCTTGAGCAGGCCGCAGCATCTGAAGATGGTCATGTCGAACCTAAGCCCGAGAATCACAGACCTATTTACCATTGTCCTGTAGTCGTCCTGATCCTGTCCGCTTTCACGGTTTGTGATGACGAACTCCGGGAAGGTGTAGCGATACATCTCAATAAGGTCATCAGGCCTGTCGGCCTTGTTGGTGCCCTGCACAATGTCCATGTTCATGTTGAAGATGTCCACTGTATGCTCCATGAGTATGATGCTGTCCTCTCCATCCTCACGTATGCGGTCCCTGAGCTGGGCAAAGCGCTGGCTCTTCTGCTCCATTGAATGGGAGGGCTTGGTGTGGTTGTGACGCTTGTCATAGCAGAAATAGGCAGGAAGGCCTCCCAGGTCGTAAAGCACGCCGTCAGCGCCAAGAGAGCAGAGATAGTCTGCGCTCTTGAGCATCTTGTCCTGCCACTTGTCCGATCCTGGGCATCCCATGTACATGGGCATTGGAGGATTGGGGATCTTGCGATAGGTAGCCTCTCCGCAATAGGTCTCTGAGAAGGGAATCTCATCGCCCCAGATGGTCTTCATGGTGCATTCCTCGCCAGGACCATTCTTATAGAAATCGCTTTGATGGTCTATAAGGCTGTAGCTAAGGAACATTATGACCTTTCCACCCTTGCTGTGGACATATTCTATGCCTTCCTTCAGGACCTTCTCGCCGCCCATTCGCTCATCGGCCTCGTAGTCTGGCCACATGCGGGCAAAGCCGCCTTTCTCCCAGCCAAGAAGGAACAGGGTGTCCAGGCCAGCGGAGCGTGCATCGTCGAAAAGCATCGGTATGTCATGGTAGTCCCAGTTAAGCTCGCAGTGATGGGGCTTGAGAATCACCCTAAGCCAGCCCTTGAACTCCTTTGCCCAAGGCCTCTGCTCGGTCAGCTTGAGATATCCGGACTCCTCCATGAAGGCTCTGTAGATCTTTGAGGCTGTGTGCCAGTCCCCAAGATGAGGCTGATAGACAAGGTCGCTTCCGACATAGACCTCGTCAGTCTCGATCATAGGATAGAAGATGAAGCCCATCTGCAGCAGGCCGGTCTTGGCTGAGCGCTCCACATGGGCGCACTTGGTGTGGCCGGTGGTGTCGTGTGATCCAATGTAAAGGCCTTCCCTTCCATTGGTCCAGTCATACCACATAAATATGTTATTCAACAAGGAACAAACGTTGCGATTTTCTCTAAATCAACAGATTTACAAAAATTAGCAGCTTGGTTATTTATAAAACATGCATTGACTCCTGAAAATACAGCAGAATTTGCAATGAGAACTGGATATATGCCTGTTCGTCAATCTGCTTATGAATTAGATGAGTATAAAGAATTCCTAGAAAATCCAGCTCCAGCAGATGCTGCATTTTCATTGGTACACAATGCAACTAAAGAATATTCTGAAAATGGTTGGAACTATTTCGTAGATCCAGCATGGAGTGGATCTTCTGCTGTTCGTAAAGAAGTAGGTACTGCAGTTATTGAAATTCTTGTTAACAAGAAAGCAGTTCAACAAGCATTTGAAGATGCTAGCAACAGATATTCTGGCGCTAACTAATAAAGAATGCTAAAGACGAAAAAACTACTTGGACTAATAGTTGTTTTACTTCTAGCAGTC
>JAQVSP010000156.1 GCA_028700425.1 Sphaerochaetaceae bacterium
CATAGACAAGGCGCTTTTCAAGAAGCCAAGGAATACAGGATGGGCCTTGGTTGGCCTGCTCTTGAACTCCGGATGGAACTGAACACCCACGAAGAAGGGATGAACAGTCCTGGGAAGCTCAATGGCTTCAACAAGGATTCCATCCTTAGATTGGCCGCAGACAACCAATCCAGCTGCTTCAAAGTCGTTTCTGAAGGCATTCTGGAATTCGTATCTGTGCCTATGGCGCTCTACAATCTCAGACTTGCCGTACAGCTTCATCAGAAGAGTGTCTTCCTTGACCATGCACTTCCAGCTGCCTAGGCGCATAGTGCCGCCTTTGGGAATGTTTCCTGCCTGATCTGGCAGCAGGTCTATCACAGGGTGCTTGCTGTCTTGGCAAAACTCGCTGCTGTTCGCGTCGGCCCACCCAAGGACATCTCGGGCATACTCGATCACAGCTACCTGCATGCCAAGACAGATGCCAAAATAGGGAATCCTGTTCACCCGTGCATAGCTGGCAGCAAGAATCATGCCTTCGATGCCCCTGTTCCCAAATCCACCTGGAACAAGAACTCCGCTGCAGCCTTCTAGCTTGTCCTTGGCAGCTGCCATGTCGGTTATATCGGAGGCCTCGATCCATTTGATCTTCACAGTTGCCTGGCTCTCGATTCCTGCATGGTTCAAGGCCTCTATGATTGATAGATATGCATCATGCAAGGCAGTATACTTGCCTACAATGCCTATGGACACTTCAGCTTTTGGATGGTCCAGCTTGTATATCATCTGATTCCACTGAGTCATATCAGCTTCCGGGGCGTTCAAGCCAAGGGACTTGCACACAATCTCGTCCATGTGCTGGGCTTGGAGCATGAGGGGAACCTTGTAAAGGCTGTCCAGCGTGGTGTTCTCGATTACACATTCTGGCCTGACATTGCAGAACATGGCAATCTTGTCCTTGATGCTCTGCTCAATGGGCTCGTCGCTCCTGGCCACAATCATATCCGGAAAAAGGCCAAGTCCCTGCATCTCCTTTACAGAATGCTGGGTTGGCTTTGACTTGTGCTCCTTGCTTGACGCTAGATAGGGCACTAGGGTGACGTGAATGAAAAGCCTGTTGTCCTTTCCTGCCTCAAGGCCGATTTGCCTTATGGCCTCTAGGAAAGGCTGGCTCTCAATATCACCGATGGTGCCGCCAATCTCTGTAATCACTACATCAGCCTCTGTCTTGTCGGCGAGGCTGTATATGAAGCTCTTGATCTCATTGGTGACATGAGGAATGATCTGAACTGTCTTTCCCAGGTACTCTCCACGTCTTTCTGCTGTAAGCACGTTCCAGTAGACCCTTCCGCTGGTAAGGTTTGAGAACTTGTTTAGATCCTCGTCTATGAACCTTTCGTAGTGTCCAAGGTCCAAATCGGTTTCGCTTCCGTCTTCCGTCACAAAGACCTCTCCATGCTGAAGAGGACTCATCGTGCCTGGATCCACATTCATATATGGGTCCAGCTTCTGTGAAGCAACCTTTAGGCCTCGATTCTTCAAAAGCCGTCCAAGACTCGCTGCTGTGATTCCTTTTCCTAGTCCGGAGACAACTCCGCCAGTTACAAAAATGAACTTTGACATATAAACACCTCTTTGCAGAATAATTTCAATATAGATCCTGAACACCTGCCCAAAAGCTCTTGAGCAGGCAGGTCTTCTCTTAAAGGATGCATCAACTGTGTCTCAAAGAGCTCTTGAAGCTCCATCTCATTCAAGAGGCAGCATTCAATGACAGCAGCCTTTTGAAGGCAGGTGCATGGCTTCCAGCTGTCTAGAGGAGCATTAGGCATGACATGCCTTGGATCTAGAAGGTCCTTGCGGTGCTTATTTTGAGGCGATGACTTGTGGGATAAGTGATATTTGTGGTTAAGGGCGCTGCTGACACTAAGTCGTCTGAGAGAGGCTGGTGCAGCCTCAAGCTCTTTCTTGTCCGACGATGCCAACAGAACCCGTTTCATTCGGCCGCCAGACCTTTGAAACGTGGTACGAAAAACTTGTAGATGCTCAGCTTCTTCAAATTGCCCATCGCTTTTCCTTTAACATGGAAGTGATAGTAGAGCATAATAGCTTTTGATGTAAAGCTCTTGACCTAGAAAGAATGGGATTCTCGCTTTTTTTTAAACAGCCATTGGTCATAGAGGCTGCACTATCAATTCAAGAATCTTATTGTTGCCTTGCTTGCAGCTTATGCTGGTTTTTTCTTAGTGCCTACTCTTGTTAAGAAAACGGGCATAAGAACAACTTCTTACGCCCGCAATCTTCTATTCAAGGCTTTAGCTACTTCAAGGCCTTGCTGAATTCAGGAACGTTGATGGAGACACCGATGGTCGCTGACAGGGCTGACTTGTCATGAGTAAGATCAAAGGTGCCGCTGAAGCTTCCGTCAAGGCAGAAGCCCGGCTTCCAGTGCCAAGAGCCGCCGGCAGTGAGAAGCAGGACATTGGTGATCTCACCGCGCAGCTTGAAGCGGAAATCCATATAGTCTGGCTGATCGACAAGGCCATAAAGGCTGTCTATTCCATAGGAGCCTCTCTGCAGGAACTCAGCTGTCAGACAAGCTGTCCAGCTTTCTTCGCAGTATTCCACATTCAATCTATGAAGCATGGAATTGGGGCCATATGGGAAGCCAAGGAAGAAGGCATTGCTGTCATCCACATAGCCATGGCCAAAGGTAAAGGTTCTCATAGGTATGGTGAACTTGCCGTTGTCGGTGCTCCTGTTGTACATGTACGGGGTGACGAAGTAGAACTCGTAGGTGAAGTTCAGCCCATTGTCAAATCTGAAGGACTTCTCGGAAAGAGTGTAGTCGTTGAAATCAAAAACGGACCTGGATTGCGGCCTGGAATCCAGAGCATGGTACTGGAAGCCCGCATTGAAGCCCATCGCTGCAGGCTTTCCGTTAGGACTTGCAATCTCATGAGGAAGGTCGAAGTCATCCATGGCAAAGGTGCCATACAGCCTGAGGTCTCCCAGGCTCTCTGTCGTTATTAGGCCTTCTGCAGCCAGGGACAGCATTACATTGGACTTCTTGTCCTGATACAGGTTGTGCCAGATTCCAAGCGGAGTTAGATCCAATAGGTTGGGCATCTCGTCATACACCAGGTTCAGCTCGCCAAAGCTGATCCTGAAAAAGCTGTTGGCCCATCCAAGCCTATGGGCAAAGAGATTCTTCAAGCCGCTGCCTGGACTGTCGTTTAGAACTGCCGAATTGAAGCTGGCGGCCATGAAGCTGAACCACAACTCTCCGCTGCCGGCGGGTGTGGTGTAGTCAAGCCAGGCATTGTCAATGTATGGAGCGCTGTTGTTGATGGCCATATCATAATCAGCAGGTCCCCATTTGACCCGGCGCCTTCCCAACGAAGCATAGAGCTTATTGAATTTCACCTCTGCAAAGCCGACTCTTGGGAAGTTCAGGTCCAGGATGGCATCAAGCGTGTTGCCCACAAAGGGGATGTTGGACAAGGACTTCTTCTCTAGATAAGAGTCGAAAGCCCTTCTGAAATCCAGGTCAAACACAAGGCCGAAATGCTCATCCTCGATCTTGAGGCCAACATCCAGCAGTCCAGTCTGGTCATAGTATCGCCTGTAGAGGTCCTGGTACCTCTCATGCCAGCCAGAGACCTCATTTCCCTTGACCTGTCCTGCCGTGGTGCCCAGAAGCGGGAAGGTGCTGTAGGTGAACCTGGGCTGAACGGACAATATCGGTGTGACCTTTGCAGCAGCAGAGCTGACTGCAAGAAACAC
>JAQVSP010000157.1 GCA_028700425.1 Sphaerochaetaceae bacterium
TGGAAGCTTCTGAACAGGACGAGAAGCCTGGCAGAGAAGAAGGACACCCTCAAGAACCTGGTCACACCAGGAAAGAAAGCAGTCACAATGCAACAAATCAGGAGCAGGGAGCTGCCTGAAGTACTGCAGCAAGTCTCAGAAAGCTAAACTATACGAAAAGAGCCATTCCTTTTAACAAACTTGCAAATGATCTAGAAGGTCATGATGGCTACTTGGTGATTGGGAACTATACAGCTGGCCAGCAGTGCTCCATCCTTGAATTCATTGGAGAAAAGCCCTTTATTGCAGTAGGGAAACTCAATTTTCTCCCTGAGGGCTATGACACTGTTTCATATGATGCTCATGGCGCTGTAGTCTTGGCACTTGATGCATTACGAAAAGCGAACGTAAAGAATTTCCTTTTTGTTGAGGGAAAAGACATGGCAGATATACCGTTCTTCTATCAGAAAATCACATCAATTAACGCATACATAAATGAGCATCCCGAAATGCACCTTGAGAGCTTCATCCAAAGCAAGGATTTTGGATCAGACTATGGCTATATGGCAATCAAGGAGTATCTAGAGCAAGGTGGAATTATACCTGAAGGGATTTTCACAGCAAATGATCCACTTGCGATAGGGGTCATCAAGGGCCTTACAAAGAAAGGGTATAAAATTGGCTCACAGATAAGCCTTGTTTCAATCAATGGAGATAACGTTGGAGAATGGACCACTCCAAGGCTGACAAGCGTTGATATAAAAGCTCATCAAATGGGAATTGAAGCAGTTGCCTTGCTGCATCAAAAAATTGATTTCCCTAGTTCTGAACCTAGATTCGTTTCCTTTAAGCCTGTACTTGTTGAACGTGACAGCATTTGGCGAAAACAGACAACTAATTTCACAGAATCCTAATAACCAGGGATGATTCCTGCCTTCTTTCTCAAGATCGATCTTCTCTCAATACTTTTCGCGTAGCTTGACAGCTTGCTTGAACTCCTGCCTTTATAACAGTCAGTTTTTCAAGCACCCAATTGGGACAACCAAGACTCCGTCTTCTCTTCGATATGCCAATTCTGTTCCAGTGAGAATCATCAGAAAAGATGGTTCTCTCATCTTTTCTGTGTTGACTCTGTTTCTTAGCTCAAGCAGATGCTTTGCCGCCTCTTCAATTTCCTTTGATCCCAGTTTCATCTCAATGGCTGCCCAGCGCCCATCATTCAATGCAACAACAGCATCAGACTCCAAGCCGCTGCTATCGCGGTAATGAAAGACCTCTCCATCAATCGCCTCTGCATAAACCCTCAGATCGCGATCGCATAGAGCTTCAAACAAAAATCCAAAGTAATTGAAATCATCAAGCAGCCTTTCTGGTGTCAATCGCATAACGGCAACAGCTATGGAAGGATCTACAAACTGACGTTTTGGCGATGTTCGAATGGCAGTCTTGGATCTCAAGGCAGGATTCCACGCCATAAGGTTTTCAGTGACAAATATCCTATCAAGAGCGTTAAGGTACTGGCTGATTGTCTTTTCGGATAAGCTGTTGCCCTCATCCCCCATAGCAATATCGTTTCGTATGGTTTTAAGAGTCGCCACTGTTGAAATGTTTCTGGCAAGCGAGCGCAGCAAGCTACGAACACGTACTGGATTCTTCTCGATGCCATCTATGCGTGAAACATCCTGGTTTATGATCGCTTCTACATAATCGATTGCATGGCGAGAGGCAGTCGCTGGGCTTGCTTTTACTGAAGCCGGCCACCCCCCTCGAACTATAGCATATGCAATCTTCTCTATCGACAATTCAGATAAAGCATCTATATCAGTCCTACCATTAAAGAGGGCGCTCAAAGATACTGAGCCATTTGATTCCATTGATTCAAACAAGCTCATTGGACGCATTTTCAGTCGGGCAATTCTTCCTGTGCCTGAATGCTGAACAGCATTGTCAACAGGTACGGCTGAACCGGTCAAGATGAACTGCCCTGGCTCTCCGCGCATATCAACAGCATAGCGCACTGCATCCCATAACACCGGTGCAGTCTGCCATTCATCCAGAAGCCTTGGCGTTTCTCCCTTTAAAAGAAGTGAAGGCTTTGTGTCAGCTGCCTTCATATAAGAAGCTCTTTTATCGGGATCCTGCATGAACAAATGGCTTTTTGAAGCTTCCAAGGAGGTGCGTGTCTTTCCACACCATTTTGGCCCTTCAACCAGCACAGCGCCGCTTGATGAAAGTCGATCTCTAAGCAGCTTGTCAGCAATTCGAGGTAAATACTTCTGCTCCATTATAAAGCCTCCATCACTTCATAAGGTTATAATACCATGGACTTCAGAATAAATCACTAGTTTACTTCTGCAGTTATAGACGTTTCACTTCCGACTTTGTAGGCTTTTTACTTCCAACTTTGTAGGCTTTTAACTTCCGATTTTATTGACAATTCACTTCTGTGATTGTACTTGTCAATAATAGCAGACACGAAAAAGACTTTTTCCTAGTTGCTTTTTTTCAAGGTAGACACAGCAGTTTTTTTCACATCTTTTCCTTTTCCAGAAGCAGACATGCAAGCGTTTTTTCACCATGATTTATTTCCGTAAGTAGACACGTCGAATAATTCCTTTCTCTATGGAATATTAGTAATTGCGTTTCCCCTCTCTGCCTCCAGAATCCTTTTCCTGGCGAATTTTGGCGTTGCGTCCAGCTTTCTCCTTGAGAATGTATCCTCGTGAGCTAGCTCTCCAGCCATGAATCGGCGATAGTAGCTGTCAGGGGTATCATAGCTTAGAGCCCAGCAAGGACGCTGCCTGTTGTAGAAGGATACGTATCTTGTCAGGACAGACCCAATCTCAACCCTGCTTCGGCAGCCATCAAGGTGGAAGTCCATGTAAAGCTCCTCCTTGATCCAGCCGTTGAGGGCTTCGTTCACAGGGTTGTCCGTAGGCTTGCCGGCCCTGGACATGGATCTGACTATAATGGTGTCCTTGATTATCTCGTTGTAGGCCATGGATGTATAGACCGAGCCCTGGTCTGTATGAAGAATAGTTGGCTCCTTGCATCCTTTCAGCAGGCTGGCAACATCTTCAAGGCCTTCAGTGTATTGCTCTCTGGCGCCATGCTTGTCAGCCATTCGCCAAGCCAGGATCTGCTTGGTGAACACATCGAAATAGAATGTCACCTCGATGTACAGCCAGCTGACATGGAAAGCTGTCATGTCGGAGACTATCACCTGCAGAGGCCTGTCCACTGTCTCCCATGTGGAGAATATCAGGTTTGGATACTTGTCCCGGACTTTCCTTGGCCTGCAATGAACCTGGTGCTTGCTTTCGGACTTGATTCCCAGAAAGCGAAACACCTTGTAGGCATAACTTTCGCTGCAGCTTGCAATGTTGATCCTGATGAAGGCAGCCACCCAGCGATATCCATGCGATGGATGCTCCTTGTGCACCTGCTCTATGACACCGATCATCATCTCGCCGTAGATGCGGCGCTTCGACTTGTCCTGTTTCTTCCACTTGTAGAACCCTGCCCTGCTGACTCCAAGGAGAAGGCAAAGATCCTTGACATCATAGTCACGGGACAGGAGCATGGCTATTTCGTAGCCCTCTCCCTTAAACGTATGTACTCCGGCTCCCCAGCCTCGTTCATCCGGACAGCATAGTTTTTTTTAGCCGCTCGTTCTCTATCCTGAGCTTGAGGATCTCACGCCTGTAGCTTTCCTCGGTACGGTCAACGCCCTCTGGAAGCACAGGCCCGAAATCGGCATCTGCCCTGGCAAGGCCATCAAGGC
>JAQVSP010000040.1 GCA_028700425.1 Sphaerochaetaceae bacterium
GCCTCAGCCTTTTTTCAACTCAGGAGCCCTACAATATCAACGATTATGAAGTCAGAGCCTACAAGTCTCTAAGGCGACTGTCAAAGGATAATCAGGTTGAACTGACTTACCCTGTTTCCGGGGAGCAGCTTGTGAGCTTGCTAAGCAAGTTGAGCAAGGAGAGCTTCTCAGAACCGGAGCTCAGGCTGTACCAAGACCTATTGGACAAGCTTGACAATGTAATGAAGAATGCAGATTTCTGCAATGGCTTTACCGCAGTAGATGCACGCATAAGCTTTCAGCCAGAGCTTTATCTTAGAACAGGAAAAGATCTTGTCTCCTATGACCAGCTTATTGACAAGCTGCCAGACAGAGGCACTGCCTATAGGCTTGGCGGTACAATTTGGCTTGGAGAGAACTTTGCAGGCTTCTGCGATATGGATCTAAAGAGGCCTTTTGACCAGGAGGACTGGAGCAAGGGCTTATGCTGGTCCATAAAAGGCCTTGATCATGATGAGCATAACCCCTATGAGGCCTGGGTCTCTGTGGGAGGCGGAATCTACAACCTTCAGCTTGGCAGAGATAGGCTCAGCGCAGGAAACGGCAAGACAGGTAACCTGTTCATAAGCGATAATTTCTATTTTACAGATTATGCAAAGGCAAGCGTAGCAGGAGATGTCATCAGCTATGACATGACACTGATGACGTTCAACAAGGAAACAGCAAATGGCCAGCTTTCTTATCCAGGCTTCAACTCTGAATCCTCTCTTATAGCCAATCATAGATTAACAGCATCTATCTTCAATTTCCTTGCTTTTTCCTTGTATGAGGGCGTCCTTGAGTATGGGACAAACATGCTGGAAAGCCTGAGCCTGCTGAATCCTTTCATGGAGCTTCATAATACAGGCTCCTTTGCACCAGGAAACAACAATAACCTGTTTGGAGTTGAAGTCTCCGCAATTCTGGCCAAAGGGCTGGAGCTGAATTTCCAGGTGATGTTCGATCAGATTCAAGGTCTCAATGAAATCGAGGATAACAAGGAAGAGGCTGGCCTTCCAGCAAATGCAGGAGCTGCTCTTCTGAACATCACCTATTCAGAATGCTTGAAAAAAGGAATCCTGGATTCCTATCTTGAAGCCGTCTATGCAAGCCCAGTCTGTTATCTGAAGGAAGACAACCCAAGAGGCTCAAGCTATCATTGGTGGCAGACGGACCTGCTGCTTGGCAGCAGGCTGGATGATTTTCTGTATTATCAGTACCTTGGCTATCCTCTTGGCCCTAATACAATTGCCATAGGGCTTGGTACCGAATACCTTGACAGCAGGACCCGGCTTGGCCTTGAACTCCTGTACAGCGTCACTGGTACATACAGAAAGCATGACTGCATGGAAATTGACTGGAAGTATTTCTATGAATGGCTTCCTCTTTGCATTGGAGAGGATAAGGTCCTTCAGCATGAATTCAGGGCAAGGCTTTCCTTCAATACAGAGCTTTGCAGCGGCATAAAGCTCAAGGCAATCCTTGGATATATAGGAGACCTGAACTACAGAAACGCTGAAGGGGAGACCTTCAATGATCTGCAAGCAACTGTTGGCTTTACAATTGAAGCTCTGGAGCTGCTTAAGCTAGCAGCAAGAGAATAACGACAGCATTGCAAAATAGGCTTGCATCTTCCTTTTGATGCCGGCTTGTGTCCTTAGGATCCAGCTATTGTTAATCAATATGAACTTTTCAAATCATAGGCTATGAGAGCCTGGCAATGGGTCATTGTTCATTTTGCAATTTCGGCTTGCTCAATCAATGCAATCGGTTTCTTTATCACTAGGGGCAACTGCTGATGAATTAGGTTTTGCGCAGCCTGAAGGCAGCAGGATCCAAGCTTATGGCCAAAATCTGGATTCCTTTGCTTTAAAGCTTATAAGCAAAGGAACTGCAAGCTTATTTAGGTTTCAAGGAAAATTATTTTCAATTTAAGTTGCCTTCTTAAGGCTTTAGTGCTAGTCTTTATGTGAAACCGATTGCAAGACATTCGCTGTATTGCAGTCTATTAACCTGGAGGGTGTATGAAGATTGCTGTTCTAGGGGCAGGGGCTATGGGAGCCCTGTTTGGAGCTTATCTCTCTGAGAGAAACAGTGTCTGGCTTATTGACGTCAGCGCAAGCAGGGTGGACCTGCTTGAAAGAGAGGGCGTCACGATCATTGAGAAAAGCGGCAGGAAAAGAGTATTCCATCCACATGCTGTGACAAGCTGCAAGGACCTTCCGGTCATGGATTTGGTCATTGTCTTTGTCAAGGCCATGTACACACTGGATGCTCTTGAAGCCAACAAGGCGCTGATTGGGCCTGATACCTACCTCATGACTCTTCAGAATGGAGCTGGCCATGAAGCCAAGCTTCTCAAGTACGCCAAGGCCGACAGGGTCATCATAGGCTCCACCCAGCACAACAGCAGCATCACAGACGCCGGAGCCCTCAGCCATGGAGGAAGCGGGCTTACGTCCATAGGGCTTCTTGAGGGCCCATCTGGGCCATTCATCGAACCAATAGCGGCAACCTTTTACGATTGCGGACTGGAGTGCCTGATCAGCGACTCGGTCAAGGCCCAGATCTGGAAGAAGCTGTTCACCAATACAGCTGCCAGCTCCCTCACCGGCCTTCTTCAGGTTCCCCTTGGATTCATAACCTCCTCCTCTTATGCAAAGAGCGTCATGCATCACCTGGCTCACGAAGCCGTGACTGTGGCCAACGCCATGGGCCTGGGCTTTGACGAAGCCAAGGTAATTGCAGATGTAGAGGCGGTATGCGACAATGCTCCCAATGGCTATACCTCGATCTATGCCGACCTGCGGGATGGCAGGAGAACAGAGGTGGACACCATATCCGGAGCAGTAGTCGAGGCAGCAGGAAATCTTGGCATCGAGGTGCCATATCATCAGATGATAGTCAATCTTATACACGCGTTGGAAGATAAGAAGGAGAAGAGCAAATGAGTGTTTACGAGCTTGGAAAGCTTAGGATTGTTGACCTAAGCAAGTACTTGGATCCAGCCACAGAGACAAGGCGCTGCCATCTCTACAGGTTCAATACAGGCGGAAGGATTCCAGATTTCCATACCATCATGGATCTGACCAGCCACCTTGGAACCCATTGCGAGTGCCCATATCACCATGATGACAACTGGCCTGATGCTTCAAGCCTCCCTCTGTCCTCATTCATGGGCCGCTGTGTCTACATCACTCTCAAGTCTGTAAAGCCCAATACCCATATCAGCGCAAAGGACCTGGACAGGGAATGCGCCGGCCTGGTCAAGGAGGGCGATGTGCTTATCCTCGACTCCCCATACAAGCTTGAGCCGTTTACCGACAAGACAAACGGCCCTGAGGACAAGCGCCTTCTGGTCAATGGAGAGACAGCCCAGTGGATGGTAGACCATAAGATCAAGAGCGTAGGCTTTGGCGATGGCGTGTCCATCGAGAGCAGCAATGAGGATGTCAAGCCGTTCCACGACGTCTGCATGGCGCATAACATCACCTTCATCGAGGTCTTGAAGAACCTTGACAAGCTTAGAAGCCAGGTGTTCTTCATCTCCTTTGCTCCTATGTACATAAAGGGCCTGGACTCCTGTCCTGTCAGAGCCTATGCAATTGAGGGCCTGGAGGAATTCAGGTAGCCTTCTCAAGCCCAGGATCCTGGAGCTTGAAATCCTGATTACAGAAAAAGCGAAGGGCTTCCTTCGCTTTTTTTATTAGGCCTGATTCTCTTTATGCATCTGCTTTCTCAAGGCAAAAAAAGAAGAGAAGGGGCATCGCTCCTTCTCTCTATGTTGATTCAGCTAAGCCCTAAAGCTCAAGGCAGATTCCCATGCTTGCGTTGACAGCTGTGGAAGAGAACTCTGCTGCAAGTCCTTCGGCCACTGTCGCCACTGTCCACTCTGTTCCATTGAAGGCAATAAGATCGCCCATGATGGCGTAGGCAAAGTCCACGGTGCATGTGAGCTTGAGGTTCTTGGCAAGTGGATACTCGCCGCGCATAAGGGCATAGGCATCAAGGGCGATGAATGCCTTGCTTGACGTGTTCAGTCCACCCTTAAGGAAGCAAGAGGCGCTCAGCTCAAGGCCAAACTGCATCTCAACATCCAGGCCTTCTCCAGCATTCATGGCATAGCCAGAGCCAACTCTGAACATGAACGAGTCAAAATAGTCTGCTGCCCTGTCGATTGAGACTGGCTTTCCTGCCACAACATTGTCAAGGGCAAGGACATAGCGTGCTCCGATCTCAAGGGTTGCTGCATTCTTGATGGGGAATGCAAAATGGGCATCCAGGCTGAGACCATCAGTCTTGAGGTACTCCTGGCTGTCTTCAACGCCGCTAGCCTGATACACTTCATACTTGTTCGAGATCAGGCTGTATCCAACAGACAGGCCAAGATCGATGCCTGCGAAAGCCGAGGCGGCCAACGCTATCAGCAACATTGTCAGTAATGCTTTCTTCATTTCTACTCCTTTTGGGATGACTTATGAGTCGAAATAGGGCATATCATGGATTTTGAGTTTAAGCACTGGATTTTTTGTTTAAACATTTGAGATCATTATGCAACAAAAAGGCTGGATTTGTTTCCATCTTGTTGCATAACTGGCATGCTTAATGAAAAACCAGTGTTATATAAAAGGAAAAATCTGCAACAAGCAGGTAAAACTTGAAAAAGTATCTTGAAAAGAAATTCTGTTGAAGCTAGGCTATGGTATCAAAAACAGAAGGAGTGTCACATGAAGAAAACCACTGTGATTCTAATGATCCTCGCCTTAGCCTGCACCGCATTGTTTGCCCAGGCCCAAGCAGAGAAGCCAGCTGCCCCAGCGCAGCCGGTTGAAATCGTTCTCTGGCACACATTGACTGACCATCACCAAGCAAACCTCCAGGTTCTCATCGATGGCTTCAATGCGTCCCAGTCAGCCTATAAGGTAGTTGCAGAGGCTCAGCCCTACAGCGAGTATGCCTCGAAGCTGCTTCAGACAACCAGAGCAGGCAATGGCCCCGATTTCACCACGATGTTCCCATCGGATGCAATCAACTACAAGACCAATGGCTTCCTCTATGACCTTACAGACCTGGTAAGCGATCCTGTCAACGGCATTCCTGACCTCAAGGAACAGACAGCTGACGGACTTTATGCCGAGATCACCCAGTGGGGCGACGGCAGGGTCTTCATGATCCCAGTGCTTTTCGGAAGCGAGGTCCTTTACTACAACAAGACCTTGTTCGACAGCCTAGGGCTCAGCGCTCCTAAGACCTGGACCGAGCTTGAAGAAGCCTCAAAGGTCATCTTCAAGGCAACAGGCATCCCAGGATTCGGAACAGACTCAGTCACAGACTCCTTCCAGGGCTGGTGCATGCAGGCCGGATCCTCTTATGTCGATCCAGTCACCAAGACCGTCACCATCGACAAGGCCATTGCTGTCGAGAAGCTTGAGTGGTTTGCCAAGGGAATCAAGGAAGGCTACTTCAGGCTCGTAGGAGAGGACTACTACTTCTCCAATCCGTTCGGATCCCAGGCTGTTGCCAGCTATGTCGGATCTGCAGCAGGAGTCGACTATGTCTATGCAGCCATTCCAGCCGAGGGCAAGGAAGGCCACTTCGAGGTGGCTTGCGCTCCAATCCCACAGGAAGGTCCTAAGAAGTACATCTCCAGCTGGGGCTCAACCTATGTTTGCCTGTCCAGGGATGAGGTTCATGCCAAGGGAGTTGTAGCATTCCTCAAGTACATGACAGCCAAGGATAACCTGATCTACTGGGCTGAGAAGTTCGGAAGCACTCCAGCTCGCAAGGAAGCCATCAACGACCCAGCATTCGTGAGCTTTGCTTCATCCAATATCGCCCTTACAGCCCTGATCCAGGAGTATGACAGCATTGGATACCTTCCAAGCATTCCAGGTGCAGCCTCCATCAGGACCGAGATCGATAAGATGGTACAGTCCGTCACCCTTGGCCTAAGCGATGCGTCCACAGCCTTTGACAATTTTGTCAAGGCATCAAACGCAGCACTCAGCGATTATTAGCATTTCTAGATGGAGCGGCCTTCTGGCCGCTCCATTGTTCATTTGCCACCATAGATGAGTCACACAGTATTCACAATGTATTCAGGCCTGCGCACCATAGGCGGCGTAGTGGCCTCAGTCACGTACAAGACAGACAGAGTCGTCTTTGAGTTTGGATCAGCCTATGATCCCTCCACCGCTGTATTCGACGGCAAGGTGGAAGGCCGCAGGCGCAACTGGATTGTCGACCGGCTCAAGGTCGGCATATTGCCCAGGATAGATGGCATATACAGGAAGGAGGATCTGATGGATTATCCTCTTCAGAGCGCCGAGGAAAGCAGCATGAACACAGCTGTCTTCATAACCCATCTGCATCTGGATCACATGGCCTGCATGGGCATGATATCTCCACTGGTGCCAGTTTATCTGCACCATAATGCCCAGGTCATCGAGCGCGCCCTGGAAGCAGCAGGCTGCGGCATCGAGACCGTTGACCGCGACTATAGGGACATCGAGCCTGGCAAGCCGATCAGGGTCGGAGCCATAGAGGTCCTTCCCATACTTTGCAACGACACAAGCTATTGCGATTTCGCATTTCTCATAACAACGCCCGACGGGACGGTCCACTGGACTGGAGATCTGACGCTGCACGGCCTGCAGGCATACAGGACCCTTGAGCAGCTTGAGATTCTCAAGAGCCGTGAGATAGATGTTCTGCTGTGCGATGCCACTGCCTTCATGGACAGTACGCTTGCCATGACAGTGCCTGACAAGGATCCAATGAAGATAAAGGCTTCAGAAAGCGTGCCTGAAGGCATGATGGATGACAGGCAGTATTACCAAAGCCTCTTTGACAGGATCAAGGATCTTCAGGGACTCTGCGTCTTCAACTACTACCAGCGCGAGATGGACGATGCCCAGCGCCTGATGGACTGGGCAAGGCAGCTTGGACGCATTTGCGCCTTTGAGCCTGAAAGTGCATATATAGTCTACAGGTTCTTCGGCATAAGGCCCTTTGTCTACTTGCCGGACAGCCCGAGCGTAAGCCAGGATTCAGCCTGGATGAATGAGCTTCTTGCCAACAGCGTCATCGTCACTCTCGACCAGGTCCTGCAAAGCCCCTCGCACTACATGATCCAGAACAGCTATGAGAGGAAAATGGAGCTGTTCAGCCTGCCAAGCTCGGAGGCTGTCTACCTTCATATGGATGGAATCCCCATAGGGACCTTCGACCCTTGCTATGCCAACATGCGCAAGATTGTCGATAGAACCGGATTTGCTTATATGACATGCTTCTGCGAAAGCTACTTTGGCCATGGGTATCCCCAGCAGGTCAAGTTCTTTGTCGACCAGGCAAAGGCCCATGTGCTGATCCCATGCCATTCATACAGCCCAGAGCGCCTGACAGGCGCCTCGTCCAGGCAGCTGCTGCCCGAGATGGGGCAGGCCTACCTGCTCAAGGACCACGATTTGATAAAGATAAGGAAGGAAAGCGAAGATGCCTAAGCTATTGGTGTTCTGCATTGACGCCCTATGCTCAAGCGATGTGGAGCAGATGAGATCGATGCCGCATTTTGGGCCATATCTGCAAGGCGCAAGCCTTGTAAAGGCAATTGAGCCGGTATGGCCAGCTCTCACATACTGCTGCCATACCTCGATCATCACAGGCTGCTACGTAGATCGCCATCACGTGGACAACAATGAGAGGACGAAGAGGGGAGGCGTTTTCGGCCTTCCCTGGCATTGCATGAAAAGCGAGGTGGCAGTGCCAACCTTGCTGGACAGGGCCAAGGAGCATGGGCTGACCACCTGCTCCCTGTCATGGCCTGTGTCCGGAGGCGCTGACTACGATCTGAACATGCCCATGATAGTCCCATACCACTACGAAGGCTGGAACCCTGAGCCCTATCTGGAGGGCACTTCAACCCAGGCTCTGCTTGACCGCTACTTCTATCGCCATGGCCGCTACATCAAGGGACCGGACAGAAGCCTTGACCTATACACCATGGCCCTTGCCCTGGACATCCTCCAGGACTATCCACAAAGCGATGTGATGCTCGTCAAGATGTGCGACCTTGACAGCGCGCGTCACCGATACGGCGTGCACAACGACATGGTCAGCAATCAGCTGCGCCGCCATGATGAGGAATTCGGAGCCTTGCTTGAAGCCCTTAGGCGCAAGGGAAATCTTGACGACACCAATATCGTCATACTTGGCGATCATGGCCAGACAGACATCAAGGATGTGATTCACATCAACGTCCTGCTTCGCGAGGCGGGCTTGATCAAGGTCGATGAAGACGGAAAGCTTGTCGATTTTGACGCCATCGCCCATTCAAACGGGCTCACAGGCTACATTGAGCTCAAGAACCCAGACGACAAGGCCCTCAGGGCTCGTGTCAGAGCCTTTCTTGAAGGCCTGAAGACTGATGAGCGCTTCAAGCTTGCCTACGTGCTCGACGCCCAGGAGGCAAAAAAGAGATTCCATGCCTACGGACCATTCGACTTTGTCTTCGAAAGCTCTCTTCCCATAGCATTTGGAGAGCGCTTCGACCTAGAGAGCATGTACGCAAGCCTGATTCCCGGCAATCACAAGAACGGAGCGGCCACTCATGGTGGAAGCCCCCAGCGTGAAGAGCTCACAACCTTCATAGCCAAGGGACCTTCGATAAGGCCAGGCATAGAGATAGACAGAAGAAGCATGGTAGATGAAGCGCCGACCATGGCAGCCATGCTTGGCTTTGAGATGGAAGACGTAGATGGAAAGTCGATAAAGGAGATGATAAAGTGAAGATATCAATAGAGCACCTTACAAAGAGATTCGGAAGCACAACAGCTGTGAACGACCTGTCCTTCGAAATAGAGAGCGGCAAGCTCATAGCCCTTCTTGGCCCGTCAGGCTGCGGGAAGTCCACCATACTCAACATGCTCAGCGGAATAATACCTGCAACAGAAGGCAAGATACTCTTCGATGGCAAGGATGTAACGGACCTTCCCCCGGAGAAGCGCAATGTTGGCCTGGTATTCCAGAACTACGCCCTCTATCCTCATATGAGCGTCCTTGAGAACATAGCCTTTCCCCTTGAGATCAAGAAAGTCCCCAGGAAGCAGAGAAACGAGAGAGCCCGCGAGCTTGCCGAGCTTGTTAAGATAGGGGATCTGGTCGAGCGAAAGCCAAGCGAGCTCTCAGGAGGCCAGCAGCAGCGCGTTGCAATTGCCCGCGCCCTTGCCAAGGACCCAGCTCTTCTTCTGCTGGACGAGCCGCTGTCAAACCTTGATGCCAAGCTTCGCGTTGAGATGAGGGAGGAGATACTTCGAATACAGCGGGCAAGCCAGGTCACAACAGTCTTTGTGACCCATGACCAGGAGGAGGCCTCATCCATTGCAGACCAGGTCGTCCTTCTTCGCCTAGGCGTAATGCAGCAGCAGGACAGTCCAAGGCGGATCTATGACCAGCCTGCAAACTTCTTCACCGCTGATTTCCTTGGAGCCCCTCCTATCAACAAGCTTTATGGAAAGATGAAGTCAGGGCGCTTCTGCCTTGACAACAGCCTGATGGAATGCCAGCTGCCTCTCAGGCGCCAGGTTGCCGACGGCACTGCGGCCATACTGGCAGCCAGGTCAGAGAGCGTTATGCTGTCTGAAAAGGGAGCGATCCAGGCAAGGGTGCTGGAGCGCTACTCAATAAACAAGGATGAGCTTACCATCTTCGACATAGATGGCCAGAGATGCAGAGGCTTCATACCAGGCGATGTAGCCTTGTCAGCCGGGGATGCTGTCAGGCTGGCTTTCAAGAACCGCGGCGTGTTCCTGTTCGACGAGGCCACAGGGGAGAGACTGTCGTGAAAAGCATCCAGAGATCAAGAGACGGGGAGAGGGTGACAGCTCGCACGATAGCCGAGCCGATCCTGTTCCTCCTTCCGTTCATCGTGGGCCTGGTGACCTTCACCATATACCCCTTCGTAAATGTATTCCTCATCTCCTTCAAGGAGAACTACAACGTTCTCAACGGCACTTTCGCCAAGCTAGGGCTCAAGAACTACCAGGAGGTCATAACCGACCCCAACTTCTTAAATGGGCTGGGAAACACAGCCAAGTATGCACTGATAGTAGTTCCAATCGCAACTGTTCTCTCCATAATCATATCCACGCTGCTAAACAAGAGCATCAAGCTCAAGAGCTTCTTTCAGACTTGCTTCTTCTTGCCGATGGTTACCTCCATCACCGCAATCGGGCTTGTATGGAAATGGCTTTTCAACTTTGACTATGGGCTGATCAACTACTTTCTCAAGCTTCTTGGAGGCAATGGCATCAACTGGCTCAATGACCCAAGATACAACCTTGCTGCGCTGATCATCTATGGCGTGTGGAGCATGATACCCTTTACCACCATACTGATCCTGGCTGGCTTTCAGAATGTCAACCCGCAGTACTACACTGCCGCCAGGGCAGATGGCGCAAGGGAAGGCAAGATCTTCTTCAGGATAACCTTGCCCCTCCTTGCCCCGACAATTGGGCTCACCCTGATAATAAACATGATATCTGCCTCCAAGGTCTTCAGCGAGCTCTTCCCGCTTTTCAATGGAAAGCCGGGCTCGGCTTATTCGCTCTATACTGTTGTCTATTACCTTTATGATGCATTCTACTCAAAGTGGAAACTTGGCCGCGCTGCAGCCTGCGCTGTGGTGCTTTTCCTGATTGTGCTTGCGATGACAATGATCCAGCTGTTCATCCAGCGCAAGTGGAAGAACTACTAGGAGAGAGCCATGAAGAAAGACAGACACATTGCAGCCTACATAATCCTCAGCCTTGGAGCCCTTCTGATGATACTTCCCTTCTTCTGGATGATACTCTCATCCTTGAAGACAGCAGCTGAGGTCAACACCACACCTCCCACCTTCCTTCCTGAGGATCCTACGCTGGAGAACTACATCTACGCCTTCCAGAAGGCCCCCTTTGCACGCTACTTCCTGAACTCGGTCCTGGTCACAGCCCTGTGCGTGGCGTTCACCATGTTCACCACCATCCTTGCAGCCTTCGCATTCTCCCGCCTGAAGTTCCCAGGCCGGGATGTGATCTTCTCAGCGCTTTTGGCGCTGATGATGATACCCTTTGAGATGCTGATCATCACAAACT
Organism: Sphaerochaetaceae bacterium; assembly: GCA_028700425.1. Lineage (GTDB taxonomy): Bacteria > Spirochaetota > Spirochaetia > Sphaerochaetales > Sphaerochaetaceae > JAQVSP01. The sequence goes on from JAQVSP010000040.1 coordinate 11,151, forward strand.
ACCAGACCATAGTAAAATGGGACCTGATAGACAACCTATGGGCACTGGTGCTTCCGTTCACCTCAAGCATATTCTACACCTATGTGCTTCGCAACTTCTTCCTCTCCATACCTGACAGCCTATACCACTCAGCCAGGGTGGATGGGGCCTCAAACTGGTTCTATCTATGGAGGATCATGGTTCCAATCTCAAAGCCAGCCTTGGCCACCATAGGGCTCCTGGATGCAATAACCTGCTGGAACGCCTTCTTGTGGACAGTGCTTGTCACGAACAAGGCGGAGACAAGAACCCTGCCGTTCGGCCTTTATGCCTTCATGTCCTCAAGCGGGATAAGGTATGAGAGGCTCATGGCAGCAGCCACCATAGTCGTGCTGCCCATGATCATCCTCTTCATCTGCTTTCGCAAGCAGATAGTCACAGGAGTGTCCAGGGGAGGACTGAAGGGATGACGAGGCTGACCATACTGTCTCATGCAGACTTCTCAGGCCGCATCAAGAGGTCCAGGCGAAACCCAGGCTTTGCGGCTTTTGCCACCTTCGTGGACAATATCAGAAGCGCTGACAGGGAGGGGACCCTGCTGCTGGATGCTGGGGACTCCTTCTGCACCAACTTCTGGCCAGGAGAGCCCTGCGTTCGCGCTGAAGGCCTTCTTGGGCCTGATGCCATGGTCCTGGGCAACCATGAGCTTGACAAGGGCAAGGACTTCCTGGAGGATTGCATAGCCAAGGCCTCCTTTCCGATTCTATGCTCGAACATAGTGGAGCGATCCACCGGCAGGCCCGTCAAGGGCACAAGGCCCTATGTCATACTTGAAAGAAAGGGCCTCAGGATAGGCATCCTGGGAATAACCACTGCCTATACCCCGTACATGGTCACAGCCACCTCCTTTGAGCCTTTCAAGGCTCTGGATCCAATAGAGACATCGAAGCGCCTAATACCCCAGATCCGAAAGGAAGGAGTCGATCTTCTGCTGCTTCTTGCCCATGTTCCATTCTATGTTGATGACTCGGGCAAGGTCACAGGCGAGCTAGCTGAGATCCTGGATGCAATACCAAAGGTGGACTGGTGCATGGGCGGCCACATTCCTGGCGACTATGCAGGGCTTTACAATGGGACGATCCTTCTCAAGGGCGGCTTCTCCGGCCATAGCCTATGCAAGACAAGCCTAGAGGTTGAAGACGGATCGATCAAATCTGACCAGGTGGTTCTTTCCACCGATTGGAGCATCGCCGCAAAGCCCGAGTACCAGGCTTGCGAGGATGCAATAGTCAAGCCCTTTCTCTCCTTCTTCAACGATGTCATAGGCATAAGCGACAGGCATTGGTCAATAAGGCTTTCAAGAGAGACCGAGCTTGGAGACTGGCTGGCCTCCAGCCTTAGGGAGGCAGCAGGCTCTGCCATAGCCTACATGAATGCCACTAGCGCCGGCGGGGAGATTGCTCCAGGCCCCTTTACAGCCGAGGACCTGACAAGCGTCATGGGCTTCAACGACTGCCTGTACACAACTCATATGAAAGGCCAGGACATTTGGGATCTCATTGAGACGGTGTATGACCCAGAATGCTTTGGAAACAACGCAGGCATCTTCTTCTCCGGCATTATAGTGAGCATAGACCATACAAGGCCGGCTTACTCGAAGGTCCAGTCCATATGCCTTGAAAATGGCACGCCGCTAGAGATGAACATGACATACACAGTGGGAACCTCAGAGTACATGTCAACAGGAGGCAATGGAACCAAGAAGGTGGCAGGAAGATTCCAATGGACCAACACCCATGTGCGCATGCACGATGCCATGCTTGAGAAGGCAAGGCGAGAAGGCGGACTGAAGGCAGAGCAGGTCAAGAAGCTTATAGAGATAGGAACACCGGAGAATGACAATGCACCATACTGAGAACTACTACATAGCAACTGACTTTGATGGCACTCTATGCAATGAGATCAAGTTCCCCGGAATCGGAAGCCCCAAGCCGCTGCTCAGGATCCTGATCGACCTCAAGCGCGACCTTCCCAATCTCAAGATCATACTCTGGACAAACCGTACAGGCTCAAGCCTGGAGGCTGCAAAGCAATGGTGCAAGGACCAAGGCCTTGAGCTTGACAGGGTCAACGAGAACCATCCGGATGTGTTCACCTGGCTTCATTCCGACCCGCGCAAGGTCTTTGCCAACCTCTTTCTTGACGACAGGGCCTTTGGCTACAGAGAGCCAAGCTACGAAGAGCTCAGGGCCTTGATCGAGGGCGGGGAGAGAATAATAGACACAAAGGCCTAGCACCTTGCAGTCTCTGTTATGAACCTAAGCCCCTCGTCAGTCATTATTATGTCCTTTCTAAGATAGTCCCTTGCTTCCTCTATGCTCGCTCTCTTCCAAGCTTCCAGAAAGTTCTCATGAGCTGGGTTGCTGGTAGGCTGGATGATCTGAGGCACTGTAAGACAAGTCTTGCATAGGATTTGCTTTACTTACTTCGGGTCTTGATGGCTCATCAGTCCAAATCGTGGAAGGGCAATCTGCCTTGAGCTCAGCATGCCTGGCAATGGTCTGCATAACAGGGCTTTGGGAGCAGGTTGTTGTCTTTGGGGATTATGGGAAGTTGTATCCAAATAATAACATCCTGATTCTGCTTGAACTTTAACCAAAACAGGCTTCAAGCAATCCAGGCTATTGAAGCTCGACAAGCTTTAAGGCTTGGGTAGGACAGACAAGCACGCAGGCAGGCTTAAGTCCATGCTTGACACGTTCATTGCAGCCATCGCATTTTCTGATCTTGTTATCTGGCGACATGTGGATAGCATTAAAAGGACAAGCCTCAAGACATGCTCTGCAGCCTATGCATGCTTCATCATCAAAGACAACAAAGCCGGTCTGCTGATCACGCGTTATGCAGTCATTTGGGCAAGCTTCTATGCACTTGGCATTTGCACAATGAAGGCAGGCAACTGTTCTTGCATTCTTGAGAGACCTGGGTTCATATTCAAGACTCTTTCTGCAAGATGGCTCTCCGTTTTCAGAATCCGTATCGTTCTGGTCTATGCAAGCCATGACACAGGCATTGCAGGCGATGCAGTCTGCAGTGTTGAAAACTAACTTACTTGGCATCAGAACTCTCCTTTCTCTTCATTGAGCATCTGATGGACTTGAATCCAGCAAAGCCAGAGTATGGATCAAGATGATTCCAGCTTATCAAAGTGTTCACATCTGCTTCCTTGTAATCGTGATAAATGCTTATTGTTCCTTTCTTGATCATCGCAGATGGATTTGCCATCAAGGTTATTGAACCAAGTGGTGTAGAGACCTCAATTTCATCGCCATGCAGAATATTCAAGACTTCAGCATCCTCTATTGCTATATCCGCTTGGGGCCTAGGTCTCAAGCTCCTAAGGCCAGGAATGTGGTGGAGGCGGGAGTTATAGGCATTAGATATGCTTGAGCCGGTGAAAAGAATGAAGGGATAAAGGGATGGGTCTGCGTTATCAAGGCTGCTTCTGTATGTCGGAAGACAGTCAAGACCGCTGCTAGGGCCAAGCTTTTCTATGACCGTTGAAACAAGCTCGAATTTACCAGTAGGTGTATCGTATCCACTCTCGGTATACTTGCGCTCCTTATAGGGCACAGCTGATGGAATGTGAATTGGCTCTTGGGCTTTCTTTAAGTCGTCTATGTTTGCTCCTGTATCCTGAAGGATGTACTCGATGCACTTGTCATATCCGCCCTCAAGAAGCCCATCACCTAGATTTAATGCCCTTGAAAGCTCGCTTATAATTTGAGATCGGAAG
>JAQVSP010000158.1 GCA_028700425.1 Sphaerochaetaceae bacterium
ATTCACCTGCCAGATGGTCCGCACTCTCAAGAAGTTCGCTACCCTCTAAGCCTTTAGTGCTGAAAATAATGGACCGACAATCGCCGGTCCATTATTTTCATTTCCCTTAACCACTATGCAATAAGAGAGCATCATCTGCCAGCGTCTCTGCCTATGTTGCATTGCGCAATGACTTGGGGCAGCCTTGCAGTCCGCAGCCTGATGCCTCTGCAGGCTGCCTTATTGCGCTTGTCTTGCCTTAAGCTTCTTATAGCAGGCCTCAAAGGCGGGAAGCAGAAAGCTGTCTGCCAGGATCCAGGCTGCAGGAGAGGCAAAGCAGGCTGCTGTGAAGCCCCAGGCAGGGACAGCCAGGACACCAACTGCAATTCTTGCTATCATCTCAAGAACACCCGAAATGATTGCCAGCTCCGAGAAGCCCATGCCCTGGATGGTGAACCTATAGATGTTGACCCATGCCAGGGGAAAATAGAAGAGGCTTACTATGATGAGAAAGAGATGGGCATTCTCAATTATCGCTTGATCGGTGCCAGCGGCTATGAAAAGGCTGGCAAGCTCTCCTCCAAGAAAATAAAGGATTGCAAAGGCGCAAAGGCTGTAGATGGCTGACATGATGGAGCAATCCTTAAGACCTTCCCGAAGCCGAGGCAGCGTTCCTGCTCCTGTGTTCTGTCCGCTGTATGTAGCCATGGCAGACCCCATGGCATCAAAGGGACTTGCAAACAGCGCATAGATCCTGGAGCCTGCCGTTATGGAGGCGACTGCCGAGGATCCAAGAATATTCACATTGGCCTGCAGAATAACGCTGCCTATTGCTGTTACTGAATATTGAAGGCCCATGGGCACTCCGTTCATGAGAAGCCTTCTGTATAGCTTTCGGTCCTTTTCCCCAGAGAGGAGGAACGAATACTTTCTTCTCATGTATGCCAGGCATATGAGGCCAGAGAAGCCCTGGGCTATGACAGTGGCTATGGCGGCTCCTGCAACTCCCATGGGAATGACAACAACAAGAAGGATATCCAGGAATATGTTCATCACCGCGGAGATCAGCAGGAACAGAAGCGGAGTCCTGCTGTCGCCAAGCGCCCTTATGATGGCTGAGGTCGTGTTGTAGAGGATTGTCATCGGGATGCCCAGGAAAAGAATCCTGATGTAGGTAGTGGAAAGATCGACGATATCCTTAGGAGTCTGCATGATCAGCAGAAGAGGCTTGGCCAGAATCGCAGTGGTCGCTGTAAGGCATAGGGAAAAGATAAGGCACAGGGGAACTAGGCTGGCGACCAGGCTTTTAAGCCTATCCATGTCATTTGCTCCAAACTCCTGTGCAATTGGAATGGCAAATCCATTGCACAGCCCTATGCAGAATCCCAGGATCAGGAAGTGCAGGGAGCCTGTTGCGCCCACAGAGGCCAGCGCAGTGACTCCAAGAGCCTGGCCTACTATTATTGAATCTGTAATGTTATAGAGCTGCTGCAAAAGACAGCCAGCCAAAATTGGCATCATGAAGCCAAGAAGAAGCTTGAAGGGGCGGCCTTCAGTTAGTTTTCTCTGCATATATTGCCTAGGAATACAGCTAAAGCGATGGTTTTTCAAGCCTGATCATGCTTGTTTTGAGCAATCAGTCTCTCATAGCGCTTTATGACGTTTTCTGTAATGATGTCGTTCCAGCTTCGGTAGAGATCCTTTCTTGCCTGCTTGCCGATTGCCAGGTTCCCCTCGGGATCATCAAGAGCTCTCTTGACAGTCGCTGCAAAGCTCTCAGGGGTGTTCTGGGCTAGGTATCCGTTATACCCATCCTTGATTCCCTCGGATGTGCATGAGCCTTCGATGAAGGCCAGCGGCAGATTGAAGCAGGCTGCCTCTCTCATGACAAGGCAGGATGTGTCATACAAGGAAGGAAATAGGAAGAGCCTGGATATTGCAAACAGGCTTGCAACCATTCTTCTGTCTGTGATCTTTCCAAGGAACTTGACCTTGCTATCAAGGCTATGATCCTTTACGAACTGCTTGTACTCATCGGCCTGAGGCCCGACTCCAACAAAGAGCATCCGGAAATCAACATCGCTTCTATTCAGCAGGTCCAGGCTTTGGAGCACGAGAGGAATGTTCTTTGCATCCTTGTGCTGGCCGACATAGATGACTATTGGCACGCTCTCATCTGTGCCAGATAAGCGATAAGCCTCCTGCTTCATTGCTGCAAGCTCAAGAGCATCGGGCATTTCCATGTCGCATCCATTCTCCATTACGGTGATCTCGTTCTTGAATGCATAGGGCTCCTGGGCAAGCACCTTGCCTGTGGCGGCGCTTGGCACCCATACCTCATCGCATTGATAGTACTTTCGCATGATCCATTTTACAGCTATGGAAGTGATCTGCCTTGAATGGACAACGGCGTTTATGTCATCAGCTATCAGCGAATGGAAAGTTCCCACTAGAGGGATGTGCTTTGCCCTGGCTATCTTTATGCCTACCGCTCCTGCGTAGAAGGGACTGTGTATGTGGATCAGGTCAAAGTCAATGGCCATGAGCTTTTCAAGAAGCGACCTTGGGCACTTAAGCGTGCCATAGGGATACACCATCTTGCTGGACTTTGCAGGCATTCGAAACACATAGTCCTGGCAATGGTTCTCCCTGTCATACTCTTCAGCGTTAAAGTATCCGCCTGTCAATATGTAAGCATCATGCCCCTGAGCCTTGAGCCCTAGCGTGTAGTTTTTTATGACTCCGCCGACGCCATCCATCAATGGGGGATAGGAATCACTGAATTCTCCAATGATCATAGGAACCTCTTTCCATAAGAGTATACTTTTTTCACAAAATAGCCAACTGCAAGTAAAAACTGGATTGTAATGGAGCGTTTTAAGCATGGCTATGAAACTCAGCACACAGCAAATGCCAATGGAAAAGAGATTATCAAACCTGTTGCATATCTTAATAGTATTGATAATGGCATCAATATAACTGAAAGGTGGTAAAAGGGGTTGCTATTCAAAACAGTCTATAACATGTTATAAGTGAAAAATGTACTATAATTTTATAAATAGTTACATATAAAGGATATAACAGATGTCAGAAGCTAATTAAATAAAATTACTAAAAAAATATTTTAAAACTATTGACATAAGCCACATGTTTGGGTAATCTATGCACGTAAGCAGGACAGAGACCTGCAGAAAAAAAGAAAGAGAAAGAGAAAGAGGAGAAAAGAAAATGAAGAAGACAATCGCAGCAATCCTGATAATGACAATCGCAGCTCTCAGCTGCTTCGCAGAAGACAAGCCAATTAACCTGACAGCAACAGTCACCTATGAAAATACCTTTAGCATGGCTCTTGTAGCATCCAAGACACAGGCTGGCATCTACGCGGCTTCTGATGTGACAGGCCTGGACCTCAAGGCATCTGGCACTGTCTACTTCAAGGTGCTTGACAGCTCCAGCTACAACAACACTGAAACTGAAGTTTATACAGTATCACTGGCTGTGACTCCATTTAAGAACTCAAACGGCGACCAGATGGCAGTTGCCCTCAACGCCCTGACAACAAAGCCTGTTGCCAACCTGTCCTACTCAACAGTAGTCGACAACTCCTTCGATGTCACCTACGCAGCCTACAAGAGCATGATCAACAGCGATGCCGAGATTGCAAACTTCAATGTTTCATGGGCAGGAAATGCAAACATCCCAGCCGGCAGCTATACCAGCACAGTTACCCTCTCCTACG
>JAQVSP010000159.1 GCA_028700425.1 Sphaerochaetaceae bacterium
CTATCATCAGCGTCCTTCTGTTTGGCCTGTTCCTAAGCGGAACCTACCCAACAACCCTTGCAACCATGCCTACCGCCTTCAATAGCTCCACTGTGGCAACTGGAACCTGCATAGCTCTAGCATCGCTAGGAGCGATCATAATGCCTAGCATCATCGGGGCCATCGCCCAGGCCTCTGGGCTTGTCGGTGCAATTGGCGTGATTTGCATCGCACTGGGTGCCATGCTCAGCCTGATGACAGCCAAGGCCATAATCGAGAAAAGGAAAGCTATAGAAGGCTAGCCAGATACACAGCCAGGCAGCTGCACAGGGCGACTATGTCAAGCCCGACTCCTGCAAGAGACAGGCCTATGGACAAGGCCATGGCCAGCGCTCCAAGAGCAGGCGAGCCTGTAGCGTAGAGTATTTGTGGAAAGGTCATCACTGACAGCGACACGAAAGGAACATAGTAGAGAAAGCTCCTAAGAAAGCGGCTTTTCAGCTCCTTTCGCAGCACAGCCAGCGGAAGCATCCTTATCAAGTAGGTCACAAGGGCCATTATGATTATATAGACATAGACATTATGCTTCATTGTCCTGCTCCTCTATAGGCCTGATGATGGCAAAGAAAGCTGACAAGGCTATGGTGATCAAGATGACCTTGATGCCATAGGAGATGCCTGACAGGGCCTTGATTACAGAGAAGGCATAGCTTAGAGCCATGCTTGCAGACACAACCACAGCCAGAAAGGCATTGTGCCTTATAGGTGGGAAGACAACAGCTATGAACATTGAGTAAAGGGCCACTGAAAGAGCCATTGTTATGTCAGGCCTGAGCACATTGCCCATTACAGCCCCAAGAATGGTGCCCAGCACCCAGCCTGGGCTTGCAGCAGCCATAGAGCCAATGTTGTACCAGCCGTTCAATGGAGCTTTCTGCAGCGCTGAGATTCCAAAGATCTCATCTGAGACGACATAGCTCATTGATAGCCTCAGACCCAAGGATGTGTCTTTTTTCAGCTTCAAGGCCAAGGCTGCGCTCATGAGCAGATAGCGAAGGTTTATGACAGCCTGGGACAAGGCGACGCTCAGATAGGAATCATCGTTTGCTATCATTGCAATTCCAGCGGCCTGGCCTGCGGAGGTGTGGTTCAGAAAGCTCATCAGGCCAGCCTCAAGCCAGCTCAAGCCGTGAGCCGAGGCATTTATGCCAAGGGTGAAGGACACAGCAAAATAGCCCAGCATTATAGGCACAGAATCCTTTAAACCCTTTATGAAGCTCTTCCTGTTCTCCAGCTGCATGGATGGTACTATAGTGACAAACAATTCTTTGGTAAAGCCTAAAAGGCATGGCATGACCTGCCCCGTCAGCGCTGCTGAAGTGTTGAGAAAAAGCCTGCCCTGCTATATAGTATTTTGACAAGGAGATGCTAAATGCGCAATTGCCTAGTGCTGCAGACCGATTTTGGCCTTGTCGATGGCGCTGTCGCTGCCATGAAAGGCGTAGCCCTTCAGGTAGACGACACTCTTGAGGTCTTTGACCTTACCCATGACATCACGCCCTACAACATATGGGAGGCCTCCTATAGGCTTTTCCAGAGCGTGGAATACTGGCCTAGCGGCACTGTCTTTGTTTCAGTGGTCGACCCTGGTGTGGGATCTGACCGCAAGAGCGTTGTTGCCAGGACAAGCAGGGGCCAGTATATCGTAACCCCTGACAACGGGACCTTGACTCATATAGCTGCCTTCATCGGAATCGAGGAGCTTCGTGAGATTGACGAGACTCGCAATCGAAGAAGAAACACAGAGAACTCCTATACCTTCCACGGACGCGATGTCTATGCGTTCACAGGAGCCAAGCTTGCTTCCACAGAGATGAGCTTTGAGCAGGTCGGACCAGCTCTGGATATCAGCCAGATGGTGCGTCTTGAGCTTGGCAGCCTTGAAAGCCGGCCAGGCCTTATAAGAGGATGCATTGACATTCTGGACATAAGGTTCGGCTCGCTGTGGACGAACATCCCCCGCGAAGATTTTCTGCAGGCGCTGGGAGCGTCAATCGGCGATGAGATAGATGTCTCCATCACCAAGGCCGGCATCGTCCGCTACCATGGAAGGCTCAGGTACACCCACTCCTTTGCTGAAGTGAAGATAGGGGAGCCTCTTGTGTATGTGAACTCGCTCTATCGCATGGCTGTGGCCATAAACCAAGGATCCTTCTCCAGCCTCTACAAGATTGATACTGGCACCGATTGGATAATTGAGTTCACACGATGACCAAGAAGCCCCTGATTCAGTTCGAGAACTTCTCCTTCCAGTACTTCGCCCAGGCAAAGCCGACTCTGAAGAACATAAGCCTGACCATTTATGAAGGCGAGAAGGTCCTTATCGCAGGCCCCTCAGGAAGCGGCAAGTCAACCCTTGGCAATTGCATCAACGGCCTGATACCCTTCTCCTTGAAGGGCCAGATGACCGGCAGCCTTGCCATCGCTGGAAGGCAGACCAAGGACTTAAGCATATTCGAGCTTTCCAAGACTGTGGGCACTGTGCTTCAGGATCCGGATGGCCAGTTCATTGGAATCACTGCAGGCGAGGATATAGCCTTCGCCCTTGAGAATGAATGCACAGAGCAGTCGAAGATGAAGGCGGAGGTCCAAAAGGCTGCAGACATCGTCAACATGGGCTCTCTGCTCTCTTCCAGCCCACAGGAGCTGTCGGGAGGGCAGAAGCAAAGGATCGCCTTTGCAGGCGTCATGGTCCATGATGTGGACATTCTTCTGTTTGATGAGCCTCTTGCCTCCCTTGACCCTAAGACCGGCAAGACTGCAATTGAGCTGATTGACAGCATAAAGCGCGACTATGACAAGACAGTCATAATCATAGAGCACCGTCTTGAGGATGTGCTCTACCGAGAGGTGGACAGGATCATAGTCATCAATGATGGTTCCATAATCGCCGATGCACCTGCCGACCAGATAATGAGCAGCGCAATTCTTCCGTCAATCGGCATCAGGGAGCCGCTGTATGTATCAGCCTTGAGGGCAGCTGGAGTTGATGTGCGCCCAGCCTTGCACCCAGGCAGGCTGGAGACGCTGGATATTGAAGCTGTCAAGCCCGCTCTTCAGGCCTGGACAAGCAGGCAAGCCAAGCCCCAGCCTGCAACCGAAAGGCCAAGCATCCTGAAGGTCGAGGATCTTCAGTTCTCATACACCAAGAAACGCAAGATCATCAAGGGCATTTCCTTCGATATCCAGGAAGGCCAGATGGTGGCCATGGTCGGGACCAACGGAGCCGGAAAGTCAACCTTGGCAAAGCTTCTGTGCGGCTTTGTGAAGGAGGACAGCGGAAGGATCCTTTACAAGGGCCAGGACATAGCAGACAAGACCATAAAGGAAAGATCGTCCTTCATCGGCTATGTAATGCAGAATCCCAATCAGATGATATGCAAGCCCATGATCTATGATGAGGTAGCCCTAGGCCTTAGGTTCAGGAAGATGGATGAGGCCCTGATCAAGGAGAAGGTCTCCAAGACCCTGGAGATCTGCGGCCTTAGGCCCTTTATGTCATGGCCCATCTCAGCCTTGTCCTTCGGACAGAAGAAAAGAGTCACAATAGCTTCCATGCTTGTCATGGATCCCCAGATACTGATTCTCGACGAGCCTACAGCAGGCCAGGATCATAGGCGCTATACCGACATCATGGAGTTTCTCAGAAGCCTTAACCAGCAAGG
>JAQVSP010000160.1 GCA_028700425.1 Sphaerochaetaceae bacterium
CTGGGGCCTGAGCTTTGTTGCCCAGTCAAAGGGCACTGAGACAGTGGGGCCGCTGAGCTTCAACGGCACAAGAAGCCTTCTTGGGGCATTAAGCCTCCTGCCAGTCTACCTGCTTCAAAGAAGAAAGGAAGGCAGGCTTGACAAGGCGATGATCAGGAGCACTGTAAAGAACGGCATTCTCTGCGGCATAGCCCTGGGCCTTGCTGGCAACATTCAGCAGATAGGCATCATGCATACCACAATCGGCAAGGCAGGCTTTCTGACCACGCTGTATGTGGTCATCGTGCCCCTTATGGGCCTTCTTGGCCACAAGGGCTTCAACAAGCGCCTCATAGTAGGCCTTCCCCTAGCCATAGTGGGCATATACCTGATGAGCGTCACCGATGGTCTTACCATGGGAAAAGGTGATGTGCTCTGCCTTATCGGAGCGGTGTTCTTTGCCTTGCAGATCATCCTGGTCGAGGATGCGCTAGCTAAGAACTGCGACGGAATACTGCTTTCCATCGTACAGATGCTCACCGTCTTTGTGCCTAGCCTCCTCATTGCCCTCTTCACTGAGACCATAAGCCTGGAAGCCATGTTCATGGGTCCTGCCCTTGTGCCGCTGCTTTATGCGGGGATCATGAGCTGCGGGGTGGCCTACACCCTGCAGATCATGGCCCAGAAGGGCCTGGAGAGCTCAACGGCTGCCTTGATCATGAGCCTAGAGTCCTGCTTTGCCCTGCTCTTTGGCTTCCTGATCCTAGGCCAGAAGCTCAGCGCCCGGGAGATCATCGGCTGCGCCATGGCCTTTGGCGCTGTGCTTGCTGTAAGGCTTCCGCTGCCATCTTCGCTCAAAACAATTCGCGTATAGTGCAAAAACCAATCTTCTGTGCTATATTGCTTGGTAGACATCAATGATAGGAGGAAGCTATGGCTGACCTTAGAACACGATACATGAAAATCGACTTGAAGAATCCTGTGATTCTTGCTAGCTCACCGATTACAGCAAGCCTTGACCAGCTCAAGAGAGCAGAGGATGCAGGATACGCTGCGGTGGTGCTGAAGTCCATCTTCGAGGAGTTCATAAACAGCCAGAGCGCCAAGGCCCTGGGAGCCAAGGATGCCAACCTCAACCATGCCGATGCCTACGGCTTTCTGGAGCAGGCAGCCAAGGAATATCAGATAGACAAGTATCTCACACTGGTTGAGAAAGCCAAGAAGGCTCTTGGCATTCCAGTGATCGCCTCCATAAACTGCTCAGACCAGGAAGGCTGGCTTGAATACGCCAAGCGCTTTGAGGCTGTGGGAGCCGATGGCCTGGAGCTCAACTACTATATTGTGGCATCCAATGCCAGGATCAAGGGCTCTGAGATCGACAAGAGCTATCTGAACCTGGTCAAGCATGCTCGCCTAAACACAAGCCTCCCGCTTTCAATCAAGATAGGAAGCTTCTTCAGCAGCCCATCGAACATGATCAGGGCCTTCTCCGACATCGGCGTAGACGGCCAGGTGCTCTTCAACAGCTTCCTTCAGCCGGACATCGACATCGAGCGCCTCAGCTTAGCCGCTGGAAAGCCGCTGGAGAGCAAGGGCGACTATGGCACAAGCCTCAGGTGGGTTGCCTTGATGAGCGCCGAGATCCAGGGCGACCTTTGTGCCGCCACTGGCATCAGGGACGGCGAGACAGTGGTCAAGATGCTTCTTGCAGGAGCATCGGCTGTACAGGTATGCACAGCTGCCATGAAGAGCCTGGATGTGGTCAAGTCCATGACAGCCTTCATAGCAGAGTGGATGGATAGAAAGGGATTCAAGAGCATTTATGACTTCAAGGGCAAGCTGGCCCAAGAGCACATCGAGAACCCTGAGCTTTGGGAGAGAGCTCAGTACGTGAAGGCCCTGAACAGCTGAAAGACGTGAACCAATACGATTTTCATGAAATAGCGCCATATGAAGGTCAGGACTTCCTGGATGCAGTCCAGCGCCTTCATGATTCTTCTTACTTCACCAAGAACCTGGCTGCGTCCATCACAAGGCTGGGTTTCGTTCGCGAGCGCCGGCTGAGCAGCCGAATCGCCAAGGACCTTCCCAGACTGCTTCTGGAGGTTCAGAACTACAATGAGTTCCAGAAGCGCATCTTCACCCCCTACGTCCTGGAGCCTGTGGAGAAGTACACCATGGACAGCTTCAGCGTGGATGGGCTTGAGGCCCTGGATCCGACCAAGAGCTATGTGTTCATCTCCAACCATCGCGACATCATACTGGATTGCGCGCTTCTGGACTTCGCCCTAATCCGCGACGCCCGCTTCGAGCCCTGCGAGATGTGCTTTGGAGACAACCTGATGGTCAACCAGTTCTCCACGGACTTCTTCAAGTGCACAGGCGGCATAACCGTCAAGCGCAGTCTCCCATCCCGCGAGGCCCTGGAGAACGTGAAGATCCTGTCTGCCTACATCCAGTATGCCTTGCATGTCAAGAACAAGTGCGTCTGGATAGCCCAGAAGACAGGCCGAGCCAAGGACGGCCGCGATGACACCTCCACAGCAATCTTGAAGATGCTGTGCCATGATCCCCTCCGTGAGCAGGGCATGAGCATCCCAGAGGCTCTTAAGAGCCTGAACATAGTGCCTGTGGCCATAAGCTACCAGTACGACCCCTGCGACATATCCAAGGGCCGAGAGCAGGTTCGCAAGCTTCGCGCCCAGGGCGTCTACAGCAAGCCCAAGTACGCCGATGTGGTTGATATGCTCAACGGCATTCGGATGAACAAGGGCCAGGTTCACATAAGCATCGGCAGCCCGCTGGGAGCCGACTACGAGTCCTATGCCGACTGCGCCCGAGAGATAGACCGCCAGATTCATATGAACTACCGCCTGTACGACACCAACTACTTCTCCTACGACTACGTAAGATCCACGGAGATCTACAAGGACATGTATGCCGACATGAAGACAGCAGCCTTTCTCAAGCGCTACAACAACCTAAGCGAGAAGGTGAGGCTGAACATCCTCAACTGCTACGCCAACCCAGTGCGCTCCTACAAGGAAGAGCTTGCCATGCTCATAAGGGAGAAGGCATGAGAAAGGCCCTGGCCGCACTCATGCTAGCTCTTCTCCTGGTCTCCTGCTCTCCCAAGGACCTGGAGGTCTCGGAGATCCATCTATACAGCTACACCCTGGAAGACCAGAAGCGCCTTGCCCTGGTGTTCAAGGCTGACGGTGTCCAGAGCCCCTGCACCCTGGCTGTAAAGGCAGGGGATCTTGAATGGAGGACTGAGGCCAAGACCCTAAGCCTTGACGGAGAAGCCTGGCTTGGCTCCAGCGACCTTGCGCTGCCTGCCTACATGGACTATCCCGAGGGAAGAATCAGTGTCGAGATAAAGGACGAGAAGAGCAGCTTTGAGGCTGACCTAGATATCGAACCTGCCAACTGACTGGGCCAGGTCGAGCTTTCTTATCCTGGTTACAAAGAGCCTGCCATGAGGGCATACTGGGCTTTCAAGGGCCATGACGCCCTGGATAAGGGCTATGGCTGAGGCTGGATCCACTAGATCTCCTGCCTTTATGGCGCTGTGGCAGGCCACTATGGCAAAGAGCTTCTTGTCAAGCTCCTCAAAATCCCCGGTTGACTCGCAGATAAGCTGGACAACCGCATCCTCGATGCTCTTGTCCAGGGCTGGCAGGGTCTCCAGCTCCCACTTCATCCTCTCAAGC
>JAQVSP010000161.1 GCA_028700425.1 Sphaerochaetaceae bacterium
CTCCAATAGCATATAGTTTTTTTACATAGGTCGGGACATCAAGTATGTTTAGGTAGCCCGAGATTCCACTGAGGGCAATGAAGTCCCCAACCGGCTTGCGGTATTTGTCCAAGATGGCGCTGATACCGCCCATTGTGCCAAGAATGGAGCCTACGTTGCCTGCATTGCAGTCGGTGTCCCAGCCGGCCATGGTTGCTATCTCAATAGCCCTGGCAAAAGTCTTTCCGTAAAGCATGGACATGGCGCATACCCCTGCATTGGGAATTATATGGCACACTCCAGGGTACTTGTCATAGCCCCAGCTATCTATAAGATATTCCATGCAAGCTCTCCAGGAATCAGGATGCCTATCATAAAAATCCATCACAGAGCGAACCACCTTATCATACAGACTTCCCTTATCCACATATTCCAAAGCCTTCTCAATTATGGTTCTGGCCTCATTCTCTTCATAAGCCAAGGCAATTGCTGAAGCGATGAAAGCAGCTCCATTAAGGCCTTCGCCGTCATGGGACACGCTGGCTGCTGTTCTTGCCATCAAGGCAGCCCTCTGTGGCTTGCCGGGGTTTATGAAGCCCCAGGTGTCTATGAAGATCTGGCCTCCTATCTGCTCAGCCAAGGTCTTTCCATTCACTGCTATGCTTCCACTTCTGGGGGCCTCAATTCCGCTTTTCAGGTTCAGATATGCTGTATGCTCTGTGCTTGTACCATATCCTCCCCACCAGAAGAAGCCAACTCCCTCTCGAGTATAGTTCAGCCATGCCTGTGCAACCATCTTCGCAGTCAATGTGAAGTTCCTTGCTGTTGATGGCTTGATATTATCCTCAAGGGCTCTAAGAAAATACACGGGTCCGTTGACATCATCATCGGCTGCAAAGTTGATGAATGGCTTTACATAGTCAGTGATGTCTCCATAAAACCGGTTGATCCTTTCATAGGTCCATAGGCTAGGCTCCACAGGAGCACCTAGACGAATGCCTATGTTCATTCCCAGAAAGCCTGCATATGTCTTTTCAAGTATTATGTTCTTATCCATGTCTTTTCCTAGATCCACTGAGATTGCATGGGCCTCCCTAGGAAGCCCATGCTAATTCAATTTAGAGCACTGTTGCAAGATAGGCGCTTATCTTGGTGCCGCCTGCAGCATTCCACTTTTCCACAAACTCGTCGAAGTCGCTGATTGGTCTCACTCCACGGATGATGTCTGTTGAATACTCCATGTAGAGCTTATCCATTGCATCCTTGAGAGGAAGAAGGTCTTCAGGAAGGATGACGTTGGTGTCAGGAGCATAGTACTTCTGAGCTGCGTCAAGAGACCCAAGTCCCGCTGGGCTCATTACAACGCCTTCCACATCAGAGCTGTCAAGGCCGTTGAGAGTATCCCAGAAGCGTGCCCACCACTCGGTGAAGTGCTCATTGAGAACCTTCTTGCCATTGACTGTGTCATAATGAAGTCCCTCGATGCCAAGCTTGTCCAAAACACGTCCTTCAGGACTTGCCATGAACTCAAGCACTGCAAAGGCTGCATCCTTGACCTTGCTGTCAGCATTGATGCCGAATCCTCTGGATTCCTTGGTGACATCGATGCTCTGGTAGGCCTGGCTTATGCCCTTGGCTGGAGGAAGTACTGTAAGCTCAGCTCCAGCTCCCTGAGTCTGGACAATCTTGTTGTTGTAGATGTTCACAACAGCACCAGCCGTTCCTGCAACAAAAGCGGAGGTGCCTTCATAGAAAGCCTGCTCCATGGTATCCCACTGCTTTGTCACATACTCAGCATCCAGAAGACCTTCCTTGTAAAGCTGTGCATAATAGGCAAGCTTGTTCTTCTCAGCTTCAGTGGCCTTGGAATAGACCCACTGGCCGTTTTCCTTGACGATGGTAGCTGTCACTCCAAAGGCATGATTAAACACGCTGTCAAGTTTTGCTATTGTGCCATCAGTAGTGATTGGCCACTTGCAGAGACTCTTAAGCTCCCTGAACACGGCTAGGTAATTCTCTGGAGTAGGGTTCTCAATAAGGGCTTTGGAAGAAGCCAGGGAGTTGAACCAGTCGCTTCTAATCACTGGAATCTGGACTCTAGCTGGAGCAAGCCACAGCAAATAAGGATAGTTGGCCATTGCAGCGATATTGTGGGATCCCATGATGGACTTCACGTAGGTTGATCCTTCAATGTAAGCTGTAAGATCGGTCAGCATTCCCTCGTTGGCAATCTCTTGATCTCCGCCCTGGAAATAGATCAGGTCCGGAGCGATCTGGCCAGTGCGGAATGCGATTGGCACAACTGTCTTGTAGCTTCCGGCTGGAGCTTCAAGAATCTGAAGCTTGATATACTTGCCCTGTTTTGCAAGGCCTTCTTCAATTGCCTTCACCAACTCTGGGTTTCCAGCATCGTTAGGATTTACATCCTTGCATAGATACGTAACAACGACCGGATTCTCCGGTGTTCCGTAAACGTTCTCCTTCTCTTGTGCCGGGGCCTTGACTTCTGTCTGTGCCTGGGCGAACAAGCCTGTCAGTGCAATTGCTGCGATAAGCGCAATAACAAGCAGCTTTTTCATAGCCTATCCTCCTATTCTTTTATCCCGCCTGCCAACGCATCCCGTGCATAGAACCTAAGCACAACTGGATATATCAGCAATATGGGTATGATAGCTACAATAATGGTGGCGTCCTTGAGCGCCCCATAATCCATTCTTGCCAAATCGTTGTAGTTGAAGAGATTCTGCTGTCCAAGCATGGAGACAGTGTCCCCAAGCACAACAAACTGGCGAAGTATTACCTGCAGAACTGTATCAGAAGCCTTCATTATGTAGATGCTGGCCTTGAAGTACTCATTCCATCTGACTACAGCATAGAACATTGTTATGGTGGCTATGCCGCTCTGGGATAACGGACATATGACTCGAGTAAGCAGCTGCACATGGCCACAGCCATCTATTGTGGCTGCATCCAGAAGGC
Source organism: Sphaerochaetaceae bacterium (assembly GCA_028700425.1). GTDB lineage: Bacteria > Spirochaetota > Spirochaetia > Sphaerochaetales > Sphaerochaetaceae > JAQVSP01. Next base: position 2,959 of record JAQVSP010000161.1, read on the forward strand.
TCTGGGGAACCTTCTCGAAGTAGCGCATCATTATCACTAGGTAGTATACGTTGACTGCGCTAACAAGGATGACCGACCACCTTGAGCCCATAAGTCCAATCTTCTGAACCACTAGATATTCTGGGATGGTTCCAGGGTCGAAGAGCATCATGATGATGAAGAACACCATCAAGGGCCTCTTAAGCGTCAGGTTAGGCCTTGTCAGCACATAGGCAGCGCTTACAGTCAGGACCATGTTGATGGCTGTCCCCACTATGGTTATGAAAAGGCTGTTGCCTATGCTTGAGAGAAGGACAGGATGAGAGAACACTATCCTGTAGTTCATCAGGTCAAGATCTCTTGGCAGTATCTCCAGGCCTTTCATCTTCACTGACTCCTCTGGGCTTGAAAAGCTTGTTGCGATTATGTTCAGAAGAGGCACGACCATCGTAAGGGCCAAAGCTATCAGAAGAATTATCAGCAGACCCTGCACAAGAACTTGAGTAAAGGAAAGCCGTCTTGACATCACCACACCCCCGTTCCAGTAGACTTCTTGCTCAGCACATGTGTGCCGAAGACAAGGATCATTCCAACAACGCCCTTGATCAAGCTCACAGCAGTGGCCAGGGAATACTGGCCCCCTTGGATTCCTATGCGGTAGATGTAGGTGTCCAGTATGTCTATGGTCGACAGCACTGCATCGTTGGAGAAGTTCAGGACCTGGTCGAAGCCAGCGTTCAGGAAGAAGCCAAG
>JAQVSP010000162.1 GCA_028700425.1 Sphaerochaetaceae bacterium
CTGGACCATCAAGGTTCGAAGCGGGATCAAGTTCACTGATGGAAGCGACCTGAATGCTGAAGTGGTGAAATGGAACCTGGACTACTATGCTGCCAACGGCGTTCTCAAGTCATCGTTCTTTAAGTACTATGATTATTCAGAGTGCCCGGACAGCATGACAGTCGTCTGCCATTTCAAGAACTGGGATGCACTGTTTGACTATTCCCTTTGCAGGACAGTCCTGATTGCCTCCAAGGCAGCCTTTGATGCAAACGGCAAGGACTGGCTGGTGCAGAACCCAGTTGGAACAGGACCGTTCGTGCAGAAAGAGTTCAACGCTGATGTCAGCTGGATACTGGACAGGAATGAGAACTACTGGCAGGGCGAAGTGCTTCTTGACGGCCTGGACCTGATCTACTATCAGCAGGAGCTGGTTGCAGCAACATCCCTGAATGCAGGAGAGGTTGATGCCCTGCTCACAGAGAACTACAGCATGGTAGAGCAGATTAAGGCCTACAAGGGCCTCAGCTTGAAGGCTGCAGACCTCCCAAGCTACTACTACACCTTGTGCTTCAACATGAGAGGGGATGATCCTTGTGCAAATCCGCTGGTAAGAAAGGCCATAAGCCACGCTATTGATGTAGACTCGATCCTTGAGACCCTGACCTTTGGATACGCTCTGAAGACCAACCAGTGGGCTCCTGTGACCTCCCCGTTCTACAACAAGGATGTCACCGGTCAGGAATACAACGTAGAGAAGGCCAAGGCCCTGCTTGCAGAAGCTGGATATCCCAATGGCTTTAAGACCATGATTACCTGCGGCAGCGCCACCTTGGTTGTCAATACTTGCCAGATCATCAAGGAACAGCTTGCAAAGATCGGCATCGAGGCTGAGATCCGTCCAATTGAAGGAGCTGCCTTTGTCAATTACATAGGCGGATGGGAAAAGGGAATGTTTGTGCACCAGATGGGTGCTGAAGCTGGCGCTGCCTCTCAGTATTCTACGACATTCTACAATTACACGGGCTTTGGACTTGGCGTGAATGCCTTTGTCGTCCCCAGCTATCTGCATGATGTCACCGTATCGATCACCTCGGCAAAGACCCAGGAAGAAAGAGATGCCAAGACCCAGCAGGTTGCCAAGATTGCCATTGACCAGGAGTGCATGATAAAGGTTCTCTTTGGCTCAAGAGCCGTTGCCTTTGTAAGCGACAAGATCAAGGACCACCACTTCTGCGATGTTCAGAACCTTAGGTTCGATGTCTGGGAAGCCTGGAAATCTGAAAAGTAAGCAAAGACGATTATTCTATTTGTCGGTATGCCTCTGCAAGGGGGCATACCAAATTAGTAAAGGAGACGATTCATGACTACATACATTATTAGAAGAATAATCATATCCTTGCTGGTAGTTTTCTTGGTATCGATTTTTTCTTTTTCCTTGATGCAGATAATGCCAGGAGATCCTGCAAGGCTTGCACTAGGATTTGAAGCTTCGGAGGCTGATGTCCAGGCCCTTCGAGAAGAGATGAACCTGGACAAGCCTGTCATTGAACAATACATCCTTTGGATTAAAAATATTTTTAGAGGCGAATTCGGTGATTCGGTCATCTACAAGCGCCCCGTGGGAGACATGATAGCTGAAAGGCTCCCAAGAACAGTCAACGTAGGAGTCGGGGCTCTTTGCATAGGAATACCGCTAGGCATCATCTTTGGCATCGTCTGTGCTGTAAAGAGGGGAAAGCTAGCTGACCAGATAATAACCTTCTTCATGACAATGGTCATGGGAATGCCTGTCTTCTGGGTTGGAATCCTATCGATACTGGTTTTTGCAATATGGCTGGGAATCTTGCCCATTCAGGGCTATGTAGCCCCCAGCAAGGACTTTGGGGACTTCCTTTTCCATGCCATCCTGCCAATTCTTTGCATGTTTTTGGGAATGTCGGCAGGCTTGTGCCGCCAGACAAGGACCAACCTGCTTGATTCAATCAACCAGGATTACATCAGGACGGCCAGGGCCAATGGACTTTCGGAAGGAAGCGTGATATATAAGCATGCCCTGAAGAATGCCCTGATTCCGGTGATCACCATCATCGGCATGCAGGTCAGGGTGGTTGTCGGTGGCTCGCTGCTTGTAGAGCAGATGTTCAACATCCCAGGCCTTGGAACCCTGCTGACAACGGCCCTTAACAATCGAGATTATATGATAGTGCAGAATTGCACCTTGCTCATATCCCTGTTTACCGTTGCGGCAAATCTTCTAGTCGATATTGCTTATGGCTTTGTTGATCCTAGAATACGCTTGAGTCGGAGATAAGAGAATGGAAAACGAAACAATGACTATTGAAGAATTGATAATCGCCCAGGAAAAGCAAAGGAAGAAGGAGACAGTCAAGCAGTTCTGGAGAGTCTTCTTTGGAAGAGGGATCCTGTCCAAGGTTTGCTTTGCAATACTCCTGGCCTACATAGCCCTGGCTATACTCACTCCGATTCTCACCCCCTATACCCCCTATGAGCAATCCTTGAAGGATGCCTTGCAAGGCGTCTCAGCCAAGCATTGGCTTGGAACAGACAACCTGGGCAGAGACCTTCTGACCCGCACTCTCTATGGTGCAAGAATATCGCTGTGCACAGGCCTTCTTTCAAGCTGCGTTGCCCTGGTCGTCGGTGCATCCCTGGGCTTGATCGCCGGCTATTCCAAGGGCTTTGTCAGCGGCTTGATCATGAGGCTCGTAGATGCTCAGCTGTCCATACCAGGCCTGATTCTTACAATGTGCCTTGTATCAATCTTTGGAGGCTCGATTCTCTCCGTGAGCGTGATCATAGGAATAACATCGCTGCCTGGCTATATTCGCATGCTCTATGGGCAGGTGCTTTCTCTAAGGGAGAACGACTACGTCATAGCAGCCGAGCTGGTAGGCCAGAACACCTTTGAGATCATGTACAAGCACCTTCTGCCCAATGTATTTCCCACTGTGATAGTGATGTTTACCGGCAGCGTAGGAGCAGCGGTGATGATTGAATCAGGTCTGGCGTATCTAGGAATCGGAATCACGCCACCGACCCCAGCCTGGGGAACGATGGTATCAGAAGGGTATAACTACTTTATGTTCAAGCCGATGCTTGCATTGGTTCCAGGAATAGCATTGATGCTCCTGATCATCTCGCTGAACATCGTCGGCGATGGTCTTCGCGATGCCCTGGATCCAAGATTGAAGGGGAAGCTGTAATGGGTGAGAAACTGCTTGAAGTCAAGGATCTTCGAACTTCGTTCTTTACAGTCTCCGGAGAGGTAAAGGCTGTTGATGGCATCTCCTACTATGTAGACAAGAAGGAAGTCATTGCCATAGTCGGTGAGTCGGGATGCGGGAAATCTGTTTCCCAGATGTCCCTGGTCAAGCTCATACAGATGCCTCCAGGAAGGATCCTGGGGGGAGAGGTATGGTTTGATGGAAAGAACATACTGGAGTATGAGAAGGACTCAAAGGAGATGCAGGCCGTAAGAGGCGCAGGCATATCCTTCATCTTCCAAGAGCCCATGACCGCCCTCAATCCAGTCTACACCATAGGCAACCAGCTGGTAGAGGTGATCAGGAAGCACAAGAGGTGCAGCAAGAAGGAGGCCTGGGACATCGGGGTCCAGGCGCTGAAGGATGTAGCTATTCCAGATCCTGAAAACAGG
>JAQVSP010000163.1 GCA_028700425.1 Sphaerochaetaceae bacterium
TGAAGCCTTATGTGTTCATGATACTCTTCTCTGGGGTGGAGAGAAGCTTGGCAGGATCGAAGTACAACATGAGAGTTGATGAACTTAGGTCTGCTGCCTATGCTCTGAAGGCTTTTGCAGGGCTTTCATATGGCAAGTTCAAAGAAACCAATATGAGAGAAGTGCCAAGGGAAGTATTTGAGGAATATAGGGATAAGCTTCCTCTGAACTGGAGAAAGAGAGCTGAGCATTGGTTTACTGAGCTTGACAGGGTTGAAGCAGGAGCTGAGGCCTGGAGAAGGGGAGACATCGAGGAATATGGACGCCTTAGCTTTGAAAGCGGAAGATCCAGCATAGAGAACTGGGAGACTGGGAGCCCTGAGCTGATCAGGCTCTATGAGCTGTTGGCTTCAACTCCTGGGGTTTATGGCGGAAGGTTCTCTGGGGCAGGCTTCAAGGGCTGCTGCATGGCCTTGGTGGATCCTGATGCAGTCGATTCCATCAAGACTCGGATTACCGAGGGCTATCTTGCAGCCTTTCCCTCTCTTGCTGGCAGGTTCTCTATTCATGTCTGCCATAGTGCAGATGGAGTGATGCTATGAAATGCTTGATACTTGCCGCTGGCTATGCCACTCGTCTTTATCCTCTTACAGAGAACTTTCCCAAGCCTCTTCTTAGAATCAGAGATAAGACCATTCTGGATTGGCTTTTGGATGATATAGACAGAAGCGGCGTGGTAGATGAGTATGTTGTGATCTCAAACCATAAGTTTGTGGATCACTTTACTTCCTGGGCTTCGAGCAAGCCTTATGTTGTGACAGTATTAGATGATGGATCCATCTCGAATGAGACAAGGCTGGGTGCTGTGAAGGATGTACAGTTCGCCATAGACTCTCTTGGACTGGATTCGGATATGCTGGTCATAGCTGGAGACAATGTGCTTGACTTTAGCTTCAGATGCTTCATTGACTATGCTCTTTCCAAGAGAACCACATGCGTGATGAGGTATTATGAGCCTTTCTTGGAGAAGATCAAGAAGAGCTCTGCCTTGGAGACTGATGAGAATGACCTTGTTCTGGACATGGTGGAAAAGCCCTTGAAGCCATCATCCCATTGGTGCTGTCCGCCTTTCTACTACTACACAAGAGAAGACAGTCATAAGGTTGCTGAAGGTATTTCAGCTGGCTGTGGCACAGATGCCCCAGGAAGCTTTATAGCATGGCTATCGAAGGTGTCGCCAGTACATGCCTTCCAGATGCCAGGCAAGCGATATGATATTGGGAATCTTGAAAGCTACGAGATGGTCCAAAGAGAATATAAGGGGATTTTGATTTGAGGATTGCAATCGCAGGGACAGGCTATGTTGGCCTGTCCAATGCTGTGCTGCTGGCACAGCACAACAAAGTAAAGGCTGTTGACCTGGTTCAGTCCAAGGTAGACATGATCAATCAAGGCCATAGCCCAATAATGGATGCTGAGATAAGTGAGTACCTGGATAGTGGCAAGCTTGACTTGGTTGCCACTACTGATGGCAATTCTGCCTATAGTGATGCTGATTACGTTATCATCAGCACTCCTACCAACTACGATCCGGATAAGAACCATTTTGATACCTCATCTGTCGAAGCGGTGATAAGGCAGGTGATGACGGTCAACAAGTCTGCTATAATGGTCATCAAGTCAACAGTTCCTGTTGGCTATACTGCATCGATAAGGGAGAAGCTTGGAAGCGATAACATCCTTTTCAGCCCTGAGTTCCTAAGGGAGGGTAAGGCTCTCTATGATAACCTTAATCCTTCCAGAATCATCATAGGCTGTCCGTCTGCAGACTCTAGGCTTTATGAATCTGCCCAAAAGTTTGCAGAATTGCTGGCAGAGGGAGCCATCAAGAAGGATATCCCTACATTGATCATGAACCTCACTGAAGCAGAAGCCGTGAAGCTCTTTGCCAACACCTATCTGGCTTTGAGAGTATCCTTCTTCAATGAGCTGGATACCTATGCTGAGATAAGGGGACTTGATTCCAAGTCCATCATTGATGGCATTGGCCTTGATCCTCGAATTGGATCACATTACAACAATCCATCGTTTGGCTATGGCGGCTACTGTCTGCCAAAGGATACCAAGCAGCTTCTGGCGAACTACGAGCATGTACCCCAGAATATCATGACAGCCATTGTCGATGCCAACAGAACTCGAAAGGACTTCATTTCCGACAGGATACTGGATAAGGCAGGCTTTAAGTGGAACAATGCATCTATGATTACAGTCGGCATCTATCGCCTGACCATGAAGGCAGGCTCTGACAACTTCCGCCAGAGTTCTATCCAGGGAGTGATGAAACGCATCAAGTCCAAGGGAGTGAAGGTTATCGTCTATGAGCCGACTCTCTTGGATGATGAGTTCTATGGAAGCAAGGTGTTCAAGGACCTGGAGGCTTTCAAGAGCCTATGCAATGTGATAGTGGCCAATCGCTATGCATCCGAGCTTGAGGATGTGTGGGACAAGGTCTACACTAGGGACTTGTATAAGAGGGACTGATAAATGGGGATGAACAACAAGAACAGGCTTGAACAAGGCACAGTGATTATGGTTACAGGAGCCGCTGGCTTCATAGGCTTTCATACATCAATGGCTCTACTAGAGAAAGGATGCAAGGTCATCGGCTATGACAACGTCAATGATTATTATGACGTCTCATTGAAGGAAGCTAGATTGGCCAAGCTTGAAGAGAAGCAGGGCTTCATCTTCATCAAGGCTGACCTTGCTGACAAGGCGGCCTTGGATGTTGTCTTTGAGAAGTACAGGCCGGAGATTGTTCTCAACCTAGCAGCTCAAGCAGGAGTGCGCTATTCCATTGATCATCCTTATGCTTATCTGCAGTCCAACCTGACAGGGTTTCTGAACATACTGGAAGCATGCAGGTTTTACGGGGTAAGCCATCTGGTCTATGCTTCATCATCCTCAGTGTATGGGCTTAACAAGAAGACTCCGTTCAGCACAGAAGACAAGGTTGACAATCCAGTTTCCCTCTATGCTGCCACCAAGAAAAGCAATGAGCTGATGGCTCATTGCTACACTCATCTCTATGGCTTTCCAGCCACAGGGCTGAGGTTCTTTACTGTCTATGGTCCATGGGGAAGACCTGATATGGCTTACTTTTCCTTCACAAACAAGATCTTGAAGGGAGAGCCTATAAACATCTTCAATAACGGAGACATGTGGAGAGATTTCACTTACATCGATGATATCGTAGAAGGAATCCTAAATATACTGCCTAATCCTCCTGTCAAGAACGAGAATGGCGACAGATACAAGGTCTATAACATCGGCAACAACAAGCCGGAAAAGATAATGGACTACTTCACTGCCCTGGAGAACGCCTTGGGCGTTCAGGCAGTGAAGAACTACCTTCCCATGCAGCCTGGTGATGTCTATCAGACCTATGCCGATGTTGATGACCTGATCAGGGACTTTGACTTCAAGCCATCAACTCCAATCACAGTGGGGCTGCAGAAGTTCGTGGAGTGGTATAGGAAGTTCTATGGTCTTTAATTATGAAGACGTTTGATGGAGTCTTGCACATCATGAGTTTTTTCATTGTTGAGATGACATAAAACATGAAAAAAGTATTTGATAACAAGGGAGCTCTAACCGTAAAACTTGATGAGAAC
>JAQVSP010000164.1 GCA_028700425.1 Sphaerochaetaceae bacterium
AACAGCGAAAGGCCCCTATCCATGAAGAATCTCCCTATGCAATAATAACTTCCACATTGAATTGCTCTTTAAGATTTGAAATATCCTTAGCAGCCATTGTGTCTGTGATGAAATAGTCTATATCGTTGCGCCAGAACGCTACATTTGCCAGTGATTGCCTTCCGCTTTTCGTCGAGTCGGCAACAAGGCAGACCTTGCGAGCGGATGCAATCATCATCTGCTTGGTAAGAGCCTCGTTCAGATTGGGGCTGGATGTGCCTTTCTCTAGATCAAAGGCTGAACAGCCAAGAAAGAGGATGTCCGCATTGATCTGCTCAAATACGCTTCGGGCAAGGCTTCCAATGAAGGCCAGTCCGCTTCGTCTGAAAGCACCACCTGCTGCAATGAGCTCTATGGATGAATCCATGTACAGCTCCTGGACTACCGGAAGGCTGTTTGTTACAACAGTGATCTGGCTGCCATGAAGCAGGGAAGCCAGAATAGCCATGGTGCTTCCGCTGTCGATTATCACAGTATCCCCTGGATTGATCAGCTTCATGGCTTGCCTTGCAAGACGCATCTTCACTTCTGCGTTCTCATGGATGGTATCGAGAAAGAAGCGTGATTCATTAAAGTTTTCTGGAAGAACTGCGCCGCCGTGGTTTCTTACAAGCAGCCCAAGCTTGTCCATTGCTTCCAGGTCGCTTCTGATTGTTACCTCGGAGATCTGGAACATTGAAGCAAGCTCATTGACCGATACTTCTCTTTTTTTCTCAAGAAGCTCAAGTATTGACTTCCTTCTTGATGAATAGTCTCTTGCACTCAATGCCATCACCTCATACGTTCTTTGCAGCGCCACTGAGAATATAGGGCTCTGTTATAGCCTTTATGCTCCTAACTGCTTCATCTATTTCCGCTTTGTCTGTACCTACCAGCTCCCATCGCGCCATTCCTTCCTCGCTTCTGCTGTTCCTCTGGGCTATCTGAAGCCAGTGCCCGCTGAGCTCTGTATCCTTGTCTATCTGCTCTCCAAGGCCCTTGCGCATAAGGGTTGCATCGAAATCATCGCCCTCAGCAGAGGTCTTGAAGACATTGTAGTCTCGTCCTGCGAAAAGCTTCTCTGTGTCTGAAAGCGCCTTTTCCAGATCTTGGGAGTGATTGAAGAATACAGGCCATTCACGGACGCGGTACACGCTGTTTTGGATTCTCATTGCCTGCTCATACTTCTCAGGATGCTGGGACCAGACCTTGGATGTGAGCAGGGTGAAGAACAATGTGTTCTCTGTAGCTGCAAAGCCCTTGGAGAGGTCGTTGATGTCATATGGGAAATTCATATAGTAATGGGCGCTTTCCTCGCATGCTGCGACAAAGCCTCTTTTTATGTTCCTGCTGAGGGTTGTCTTGATGTATGAGTGCCCATTGCGGATCATCTGCACCTCGACGTCCTGCTTGGCCTGGCATGCCATGGCAAGAGGGCTTGCCTTGATGTCCGAATAGATGCCTATTCTCTTGAAAACCGGAGCATAGATTGCCTTGAACTGGTCTATCAGGATGCTGAGGTTGAAGTTTGGCGCAAGCTGCTCTCCGGTGGAGGTCAGGATGTCCATCCTGTCGCCGTCTCCGTCATAGGCGAATCCAAAGTCAAAGCCGCCGTTTTCCATAAGCTTTCTGGTGCTGGCTATTGAGCTTTCAACTATAGGGTTGGGATCGCCTATGGGGAACTGTCCGTCAGGCACAATATGACGAGTAACAAGGTTTGCGCCAGACATATCCAAGGCCTGGGCAATCTCGATTCCAGCAGCTCCGCAAAGAAAGTCGGCCAGGATGTTCAAGCCCTTCAGGCTATCTGAGCCTTTCAGGCCTGCAAGGGCCATCGAGTAGTCAACATAGCTGTCAAGATAGCTCTTGATCCTGAGCTTGCCGCGATTAGGGGACATCTCTGGATGTGCATCCTTGATATAGAGGGCCTTGATTGCGTCTATTCCTCCCCCCGGTCCGCATCCCATGGCTATGGTCTGCATCCCCTGGCTTAAGAGCTTCAGGCCGATGTAGTGACCTGGATTGTGGCTTGCAGTGAACATCACAGCGCAGCTGTCAGGGTTCTGCATGCAGGAATAGTAGAACTGCGGAGTAGAGACCTGAAGCGGATTCATTATGACTTCCAGTCCATAAAGGGGCATCATGTCCGTCGCCATCTGCATAAGAGCAGGCACCCCAAGCCTGGCATCTCTGCCGAGGACTACCTTCTTAGCTTTGCAGATGTCCTTGAAGTATGCTGCCACAGCTCTGATAAGAGCTTGTGCGTTTTTCTCTGACAGCCGATCAACAGTTGTCCTGATGTCATATGCCTTGAACATCCCCAGATTCAATTCGTCATCCATTTTCTAATCCTATTTCAATTTTTTCCAGTAATTCAGGTATTGTGACATCAGAAAACTGATAAGCTGCTTCTGCAAGCATGGCACAAGGGTCCACGTCGAACGGAAGGTGCACAAGACAGAGCTTTGATGCATTAATCTGCTTGGCTCTCAGAGCTGCCTGTCTTGCAGATGAATGTCCTTTTTCATTGAGAGCTTTCTCTTCGTCTGCAGTTCCGCCTGCTTCATGAATCAGGACCTTGGTTTTGTTGCAAAATGCTGGAATGCTCCAGCTTACATTGCAGTCTGCAAAGTAAGTGAAAGCTCCGCTGGCCTCTGAGAAGCCGGTTGTTGGGAAGCAGTGCTCCACAGCAAAAGGCTTGATATGGAATTCCCCTGCAGCAAACTGTTCTGATTCGATTGCATTGAAGCTGACAGCAAACATGTCTCTCTTCTGGGGGAGGGCAAACAGGTTGAACAGCATTTTGGCTTTTTCAATAGCATCAGGATTCGCAAATACAGGCAAGGCACGTTTTCGGCCTAGCAGCCAGAGATTGTGAATCAGGGAAGGAAAAGCATATATATGGTCTATGTGGCAATGGCTGATGATCACTGCATCAAGGTTCAGAGGATCAAACCCGGCTTTCCTGATATCAGAGCACAATGCCCCGCTTGTCTCAAAAAGAATGAAATGGCTGCTCTTGGCTGCAATGAAGGAAACATTGCCTGACTCTTTTGATTGAATGCTGCCATTTATACCTAAAAAAGAAAGATTCACAGGTTTTCTCCTAGCCAAAGCTAGAGTAGCACTAGTTGCCAATATTTTCAATTGAAAGTTAAATGAAAGTTTAAAACCATATCAACTTTCGTTTTGGGGGTTGGACAAAAAGTTGGACTTTTCTATGATGCTAGACCGCGGCTCCGACGATACTCAAGAGGGCTCATGCCTCCCAAGGACATTTTGATTCGTTTCTCATTGTACCAATAGATGCAATCATCAAGCAATGCACAAAACTCCTCGAGAGATACCCCAAACCATGACCGGTTATAGAACATTTCATTCTTCAGCCGGCCGAAAAACCCTGATCGTCTCCCCGTTGGAGCCGGATGCGGCCTGTACCCACTCGCCACCCGAGAATCTCCTGTGCCACTACTTGCTGCTCATGGTTGCAAGCAGGCTTGTCGCAGAACCAGCCTTCATGACATTGGGTGTGAGAATCAGGCTTGTTTCTCCCGCCCATGATGGGATGAGCGACTGGTTGCTCGTGTCGTAGAGGCTTG
>JAQVSP010000165.1 GCA_028700425.1 Sphaerochaetaceae bacterium
CATATGCCAGAGGCCTGAGCCCTTCTGCTTCAGCTCCAGCGGCAAGGCTGGCTTTCCTATAGCGCTGCTGCTTGAGGAGTATGAGGCGCTTCGCCTCATCGACTATCTCAAGGCCACTCATCAAGCTTCCTCTGAGCAGATGGGAATCTCCAGGACGACTATGACAGAGATCTATGAAAGGGCAAGGTTCAAGGTATCAAGGGCTCTGGTCGAGCAAAGGCCTCTTGTCCTTGAGGAGGGACCGGGAATCAGGCTTTGCCAAGAGGATCCTGGATGTCCCTGCAAGACATATGAAAGATGCGCACTAGGCGCAAAAGGAGATGGAACTATGAAGATTGCAGTCACTTATGAGGATGGAAAGGTATTTGGTCACTTTGGGCATACTAAGGCCTTCAAGGTCTATGAAGTCGCAAGCGGCAAGATAAGCAGCACCTCAATGCTTGAGTCTGGAGATGCCGAACACAGCGCTCTAGCTGATCTTCTTGCCAAGGAGAAGGTGGACAGCCTCATATGCGGAGGCCTTGGAATGGGTGCAAAGACGGCCCTGGAGCAGCTTGGCATCACAGTATATCCTGGAGTTGAAGGCGATGCTGATGAGGCAGCCAAGGCCCTCCTGGAAGGAAGGCTCAGCTACGATCCAGATGCATCATGCCATCATCATGACCAGGAGCACAGCTGCTCCCATCATTGCCATGACTGAAGCAGCTCTCTTTGGCTAGAGAGAGTGATGTTTTCGCAGGCCCTTGCAAAGCCCCAGGTCTCAAGAGCATTGGCAAGGATGTCTGCGGTAGCAATATGGGTTGCCAGGCTGTTGTGGTTTCCCGCTCCTTCTGAGACCCATGGGTTGTCAGCCTCCCCGCTTGGCTTAAGGTAGCCTACCTTGGGAATCACGACCTCCTTGAGCCAGCCTTGGCGCAGAAAGCCTGCGTCGCTTAGGGCTGTGATGGCATAGGTTCCGGCGTTTGAATTTGTATGTGTCCATACCATATAGGCATCAGGATAAGCCTGGTGAAGCTTTTCCACCATCTCGACCACCTTTCTCTGATAAGCTGGCCTGTCGAAAAGGCTTGAGACTGTGTCGTTGCCTCCAATGTTGAATATGATCAGGTCGGGCACCCAGGACTGAAGATCCCAAGGTGCTGTGGAAAGGGCTCCTTGGACATCGCTTGATGCTGTGATCCCGCTTTGCTCCATGACATCGGCTATAGCCTTGTCGGGAATGCTCACTGTCCAGCCGCTTTGGGCGACGAACTGGACATCAGCCTTGAAAAGCCTTGCTGTCAGATAGCAGAATGCATGAAGGCTGCTGCTGTTGGCTGTAGTTCTCTTGGGAGTCACTGAAGGATTCTCTGTGTAGGCAAGCGACCCATAGCCAGACCCGCCCGAGGCGCAGACGAACATGAATCTCAGCCTTCCTGCATCATTCTCGCGGTCTCGCTCAATGAAGCGCCCGTCAGTTGACAGGCCGGCAAGGGCAACATAGCCATCGGCTGGCTCGCTCATCTTGAGCATAGTTGCCGTATGCATGCCCTCCTCCAGGCCTTCTATGACTATGGAGCTTGTCTTCTCCCCTGCCTTCAGGCAGAAGACCCTGCCTGGATTGGGAAGGCTCTCGCCATCAAGGCCTACGTTATAGTAGATGTCGCTGCCCTCATGGTTGAAGACAGCTTCCAGCCTTGTTCCCGAGAAGCTCACCGTGAACCCTGAGGCTGTGAAGAGAAGGGCTGTCTCTTCCGCCTTCTCTTCATAGCGTCCCTCCCACTTTACATAAGGTGGGAAGGATGAGGCTGAAAGGCTGCCAGGCTCTGCCGGCTTTCTGGTGCAGGAGCAAAGGAGGCCCAGCAATGCAAGCAATACCAGCAGATTCCTCATAGCGCGTAGTAGATTGTAGTCGATCCACCTGTCATCGCAATGAAGATGACGCAAGCAACAATCGGCCCTAGGTATATCCTTCCTGTCTTGTTGAAGAAATGCCTATTGAGCAGCGGAAGAGCAGCCATGAGCGGAATGATCGAGAAGAGAAGGTTCACGAACAGCCACTGAGGCCCGACGGTGGAGGTATAGCCGATTGTTCCGCTTCTGATGAAGGGCACATACTCTATGAACAGGATGGCCACCAGGCCAAGCGTATTGCCAAGAACAGCAATCAGCTTGCTTGCGCCCTCGCTCCAGTTGGATGGACGCATGGAGCAGTTCACCCGCAGGGAGTTGGACAGATAGAATATGAAGAAGAACGGCAGGTACATAAGCACCGAGACAATCACTCCTGGATTGAAGGTGACTCTTGCTGAAAGGAACATGAACCTCATGTCCACGTGGAAGATGAGGTAGCAAAGGTAGTCAAGGCCGTAGAAGAAGGCTACGAGAATAGCTGCAAGCAGCAGCGTCCTGCCCATTTCACCCCAGCTTATGCGAGCGCCTTCCAGCTTGAGCATATAGGAAGCCTTGACGCTTTCAGCTGTCTTGCCGCTGAAGCGCAGGTCAAGCCAGCGCTCCAGGGCCCAGGTCAGGAAGAAGAGGGCAGTTCCAATCAGGCCGTTGGCCACAGCCCACATCATCACTGCATTGGTGAAGCGCTGTGGGAACAGCCAGGTCTGATTGCCGCTGGAAGCCTCTGGGAACCATGTTACGCTTGCCTTGACACAGACCATGTAAAGCACGCATGCAATGCTTGCCGAGATGGCGAATACAGCCCAGAATATCACCTTGCCCCTAAGGCTCTGCTCAGCGGTTCGGCTTGGCACTGGCTTGACGATGGGCTTGAAGAATGGCGTCTGAAGGAGAAGGCCTGCCAAGGCCAAGGTTGCTGCGAAGCCAGAAGCCAGCATGATCAGGCATCCGATCTCCTTGAACCACCAAGCCTGGTCATAGGGATCCAGCCTTGGGCCTTGAATTCCAAGGTTCTGGTCTCTGACATCCATCAGGGTATAGTCGAAGAAGCTGACCAGATGGGCCAGGGTCTCCTTGTCATAAGGCTGGAAGGCATGGAGGCAGGTTTCGTTGTTAAGCTGGACATAGGTCAGGGCATAGCGATTTCCATAGCCCTTGCCTACTTCAACAGCATCGATGCCTGCATCAGAGGAGCCGGTAGCCGCATTGTTGCGCCTGATCTGGTAATTCACAAGATCTATGGCCTCTGGGGCATGGCGCAGGTCTGCATTGCCTATCTCAAGCCATCTAGCCTCTTCCTCGGTCAAGGCCTGAGCGCTGTCAGCCTTGGCCTGGGCTGCAAGGCGGGCCTTTGCGCTCTTGTTCTGGAAGGCACCCTCATCGTTTATCGAGTAGCTGATCCCTACATTGCAGGCTGTGCTGTTCCAGGACCACTCTCTCAAGTATCCTGTGATATAGATGCTTCTGATCCTGGATTCCTGCTTTTCTGCAGCGGCAGCCTTTCCAACCGCCTCTGCAAACTTCTGGCATCCGTTTCCTCCGGCTGAATGGCCGCAGGCTCCTATGTAGTCATAATCAACCCAGTCGAAGAAGGCCTTGCCTTCATCGGTGTACATATAGTCAAGCCAGTTGAAAAGGCCGTAGCCTTCATAGGTAGCCGACTGGCCCTCATAGCTTGGAGAGCTGTCGCCCTGGGCATAGGGATCTATGCAGATTACGCCAT
>JAQVSP010000166.1 GCA_028700425.1 Sphaerochaetaceae bacterium
AAAAGTAGCGCAAAGTATAGTCAAAATGGCTGATTTTCAAGGAACAACCACCAACTATGGTAGCGTAATAATAATTTAGGATCCAATTTAGCGGATTCCTATCTACGTAAAATTTAATGTTTCAGTGATGAAATACAAATGTCCGATGAGGTCTCGAATCCTTACAGCCCCGAAGGGAAAAAGATAACCTTCTACGATGCGCTCAACGACATTCGAGAACTTTGCAACGTGGATGTTTACGTGACAGGCAGCAACTCGCGAATGCTCTCTACCGATATTCTTACTGAATTTCGAGGCAGAAGCGATGAGATACGCATGCATCCCTTGAGCTTCTCCGAATACTATGAAGCCGTCAGCGGCGATAAAAAAGATGCCTTTGATGCCTACGCATTTTTTGGCGGGATGCCGTTGATTCTTTCAAGACCAGATGACACCGCTAAAATGGACTATCTGAAGTCTCTTTTCAGCGAGGTCTATATAAAGGACATCGTAGAGCGCAAGCAGATTGAGCGAGAGGATATCCTTTCGCAAATACTTGACTTGCTCTGCTCGTCCATCGGCTCTCTCACCAATCCCACCAAAATCACCAATACGATCAAATCGCTTGAGCACGTCTCCGTTTCACAGAACACCATCAAGTCTTACATCGACCATTTATCCGATGCCTTTCTCTTTTCAGAAAGCAAGCGATATGATGTGAAAGGCAGAGCGTATTTTGATTCTCCTAGCAAGTACTACTGTGAGGACATCGGCCTGCGAAACGCTCGGATAGGCTTTCGAGAGCAGGAAATGACTCATATCATGGAAAACATTCTCTATAATGAGCTGATTGTTCGCGGATATGCTGTGGACGTCGGAGTTGTCTATTCACGGGAACTCAATCAAAACGGCAACTCCATCCGTGTGCCGCGAGAAATTGACTTCATCGTGAACGGCAGTGGAAAAAGAACCTATATCCAAGGGGCATATGCAATTGACACAGAAGAGAAGCGCAGAACTGAAACGCGGCCTTTTTCTCTCATCGGCGATTCCTTTCCCAAGATCATCGTTCGCAAGGATATCGGCAAACGCTGGTATGATGATGAGGGAATCCTAAACATCGGCCTTGTGGACTTTCTGCTGGACGATTCTGTCATATGACAGGAATCAGCGCAAGCCTTATCCCATACAAGGATCATCGAGCTTAAATCTTTTCATGATCCCATATTACGGCATCTTCCTTGACTTGACATTGAGACGGGTCCTGGAAAGCCTGCGAGAATCAGGACTTAAGAAGCAACTATGTTTCAAGTGCTTGATTTATATCCGGCATCTAAGCCAAAGCACACCCCTGCAAAGATTCCACATTCAACAGGCTGAAACACAAAATCATCCTTATGATGCCTATCCTGGCTTAGCATTGAGGAAATTGACTTTCTGTTTGCTGCATAGCCAAAGGTTGCCCCAGCAGTAAATGATACAGTTGAGCTTCCAATCCTTATTGCATTATTGGAAAGTATCTTCACTCCAACTTCAAGTTCAGCAAGAAGAGAGCCAGATGTACCTAGGTCGGTTCTGCCAGACGCTGCCGTCCTGTCGACATTTGTTAAATGAACCACATTGAAGTTCAGATAGCCCAATCCAAGCTGAACATAGGGCTTGAAGGTGCTTTCATTATCAAAAAAGCATGAGGCACCAAGCATCCAGAAGCTGTAGTTTCTTTGAATTCTCAACTTGCTTGGGTCAACGCCTTCAGCCTTTGGGTAGCTTGAGGTATAGCCTTGCTTAAAAAGCAGGTTGAATTCATTGCTTATTGGAATTTCAAGCTTGTTTGCAAAGTAGTTTGCTTCAATCGATCTCTGATACCCGAATGTAAAAAACAGGTCATTCTTTTGCCATGTTGGCTTTTTTTGCAGAGCCATAAGGCTTGCACCAATTGTTCCAAAGGCATATCTTTCACCAGGATAACAGCGGTATTCGAAAAACAGTATCTCGTTGTCAAGCTTCAGATCAAAGTGAAAGCCTTTCATGTATTCATATGCAAGCTTCTGTGTGAGAAATGAAGACAAGGCCTCTCTAGCAGACCAGCCGCACATAAGCTCAATATGTGGAACCGATGCAAATGCAGCTGCTTCTATAACACCCTCATAATCATGAATATACCTAGCCTCAACCCTAAGGCCTGCATTGACGTAGCCCAAATTATATTTCTGCTCAATTTCAAAGCCAAGTATTGACTTAACCAGCAGCGGCTTAACATAGTCAAGGTGTACAAGGGGAATTTTCTTCAAGTAATGGTTCAGGTTCTGGACATCCTCCAGCTGAAGGTCTCCTGCTATTGTAAGCCCAACAAGGGGAATTATCACTGTCCCTCCTGCAGTGCAGACCGGACCTGCGATAATTCTAAGAGAATCAAACCTGCCAGAATGCCAAGCAGAATCAGCATCAGGCCAATCTTCCTTCCAGCCTCTGTTTGTCAATGAATTGCAGCTTATTTGTACTAGATACCTTGGTGCAGATACAACTGCATTGAATGAAAAGGACAGATGATCGTCATCATTGTTTGCTAGTCCCATCGTCCATTTGTCATTTCCAAGTCCAATGCTCAATCCTTTGGGAACATATTCAGCGCTTTGTCTTGCATAAGCACAGAATACAGAAGAGACAGCAAGTAGAATTATCAGCACCTTATGACATGACAAAGCCCGAACTGCAAATGCAGAAAGCTTGAAACCATTACGCATATGAACCACCCCATTCATAAACCAACTATTGCATGCAAGCCTGAAAGCCTCTGTAGAAGCTTGGTCTTGCTTTGCTGCCAGCACCCCTGCCCAGCACCTGAAATTAACATCCAGTTTTTTATCTGTCGTTGACCTTATCGAAGGCTCTTTCGGAATCAAGGCCTCAGGACATTATGAATTAACTTATTCCACCTATATGAAAACTCCCCACCCCGTCGCATTCATAGATTGATTAATAAAATATTAAATCCTATTCGTCTTATCGGTCTCTGACTTTCTGGCCATGTCGCAGAAATCATCGACCTTGACGCCATTCTTGAAGCCAAGGTAGGTCTTGGCATCATGACCGGTTGCCACCACATAGTAGCCTTCGTCCTGGCGTCCATACTCTCCAAAATGGGATTTGCAGAAGGCATCGCCAGGATGGCACTGTATTGACATGTTCCCACTGCTGTGGAAGGTGTCGTCATAGCTGAAGCGAATCGGGAAGAGACGGCCGAAACGGTGAAAATCTGCCGCAGGAGCCCCATCGATGCCGATGATGTCCAGATCATCATGCTGCAGGATGCCAAGAATGCGGGATACTACGGCAGGATACCCAAATGCACAGCCTTCAGATACTCCATCAATGTTCTCGACGTGGTTGATGGCGGATTCGTCCTCATAGGGACAGGGGGAAAAAATAAAACTCATTTTGCTTTCCTTCCTTTTAACGGAATCAGTATAAATCTCTTTCAAGATTTTTCAAGATTTATTTTTAACACTGAAACCTTAGTTTTTACGTAATAAGTTCACTCCCAGCCCGTCCAGGACTTCCTGCGTCTTCTTCTGAATGGCGGATACTTTGAAACCCTGACCATCACCATTGTCCACTTTGTAGATGTT
>JAQVSP010000167.1 GCA_028700425.1 Sphaerochaetaceae bacterium
AGAAAGGCCGTTCTCCTCGATCAGCGTGTTAACAATGCTGATGATTTCGGCTTTCTCGGGAACGTCCTCGAGAGTGTTGATTAACTGCTGGTAGATTTCCAAAGCCTTCTGCTCTTTTTCCTTGTCTGTCATGTGTTCATTGTAGCAGAGGTCTGGTGTACTGTAAATCTAATTTGCTATGCTAGGCGAAAAGAGCCTAGTTTTTTAAATCAACTGTTATCGTTATAATTTATAACAGACTATATAGAAACAAGTTAAAGCTATATGACACGAAATGTCATTTTTCTTTTGTTGTTCATAATTGTTGCATAAACTTACAGAATTTTTTATAATCTCTAACTTATAGAGGTTAAAATGACGAAATTCGTAATCAGAAGACTGATCGGCATAATCCCGACTCTCTTGGTTATCATAACTCTTAGCTTCTTCATCGTCAGAGTCGCCCCGGGCGGACCGTTTGACGGAGAGAAGAAGCTTCCTGAAGTGGTCAAGAGGAACATAGAGGCTAAGTATCATCTTAATGAGCCTCTGCTTCAGCAGTATGGAAGATACCTTTGGGATGTATGCAGGGGAGATCTCGGGCCTTCCTATAAATACAAGGATATCGATGTCAATGGCCTTATCAGCGCCTCCCTTCCAAACTCCATCGCTCTTGGATTTGTAGCCATGATATTGGCGTTCTTTTTCGGAATGTCTGCAGGGATGCTTGCTGCTGTGAAGCAGAATACCTGGGTGGATTATCTGTCCACAGGAATGGCGGTCATAGGCATCTCGGTTCCGCTGTTTGTCATCTGCCCTGTGCTTCAGCTGGTGTTTGCCATGAAGCTTAAGTGGCTGCCCACCTCCGGCTGGTATTCCTCCGGGGATTCCTGGAAGACAATAATCATGCCTGCCTTCGCTCTTTCATTCTCTTATTTTGCCAACATCACAAGGCTTATGAGATCCTCTATGCTCGAGACCTTGAGAAGCGACTATATAAGGACAGCCAAGGCGAAGGGCATGAGAACAAGCCAGATCATCTTCAAGCATGCCATGAAGGGAGCTATGCTTCCTGTCGTCAGCTACCTAGGGCCCGCCTTTGCTGGAATCATTACAGGCTCTGTGGTTGTCGAGCAGGTCTTCAGAGTGCCCGGGCTGGGCAAGTTCTTTGTGCAGAGCTCATTCAACCGCGACTATACCCTCATCGTAGGAGTAGTCATCGTCTACTCTGTAATACTTGTTGTCATGAACTTCCTTGTGGATGTTCTTTATTCATTCCTGGATCCTAGGATCTCATATAAGTAGGGGGTGCAGAGATGAGCAAAAGAGAAAGCATTTTCACCCGCATCAAGGAATCGATCCAGGTCAAGAGACAGAAGGATGTAGCTGTCAACGAGTTCGACCAGGTTGTTGAAGGCAACAGCCTCACCAAGGATGCATTCCGCAGGCTGAAGAAGAACAAGATGGCCATGCTGGGCATGATTGTCATCATCATCTATGCCCTGGTGGCGATCTGTGCAGGACTGCTTCCCATCTATCATTACGATGAGATGGTCATTGAGCATAAGTTCCTGGCCCCAACGCTTACAAAGACAGCAGGTGAACTGATGATGGAGAAGCGCTACCAGGAGATCTTCGCCAAGGCCTGGAAGGCCGGAAGGCTGACCGTGACCGACGAGGAGCAGGCCATGCTCAAGGGCTATGTGAGCAACAGCAAGACAAACGCCCTTTATGCGTTCTGCTACGAGCGAGGCATGCAGATGCTTGAGGAAGGCACCTTCACCTTCACAAGCGCTGAGAAGTCCCAGCTGGACAGGCTCCAGAAAAGCATAGACGAGGATATCCTCGTAACAGTCAACAAGGTCACTACAGTCCAGGACTCCAAGAAGGTGAATATCGAGAAGCTTGGCTTTGAAGACCTCCTTGGTGTATATGCCGGCTTGCTGAACATGGATCCAGAGAGCCTCAGGGGCTCTGTGCGCAAGGATGTCGAAGCCCAGCTTAAGACAACCTTGAAGGCTTCCAATGAGGAAGCCACCGAGGAGGATCTTGTGAACCTCGTGGCCATGGAGCTAGACAGCCTTGGAGACAAGGGCTACGAAGGCAAGGCCATTGAGCTGATGCTTGGAAACATCAATACCATAATCACCAACCAGTCCAGCGAGATCATCTCAGACTCCATCAAGAGCAATACTGCCGAGACCTTCCCCTTCAAGACTACGCTCACCCTCAAGAGCGGGCTGGAAGCTGAGGTTGAAGCTTCGAAGAAGCATTCAAGGCTCTATATCCTGGGAACAGACAACCTAGGCCGAGACGTCCTGTCAAGAATAATATATGGCGGACAGGTATCCATTGGAATCGGACTTGTCGGAACTGTAACCAGCATTATCATAGGCATCATCTTTGGCTCAATAGCCGGCTATATCGGAGGCAAGGTTGACTTCTTCATCATGCGCTTTGTCGATATTCTCTATGGCTTGCCATACATGCTGCTTGTCATAATATGCATGGCTGTCTTTGGACGAAACATCGGCAACCTCTTCTTTGCACTGGCGATGGTCAGCTGGCTTACAATAGCCAGAATGGTTCGCGGGCAGATCATGAGCCTCAAGAACCAGGAGTATATAGAGGCAGCCAAGTCCATGGGAGCTTCAAGCAGAAGAATCATCTTCAAGCATCTGGTGCCGAACTCCCTTTCTGTGATCATTGTCTATTCGACGCTCAGGATACCGGCCTTCATCATGGAGGAGTCATTCCTGTCCTTCCTAGGACTTGGAGTGCAGGCTCCATATGCATCATGGGGATCTCTGGTCGGAGATGCAGTTGCGGGAATGACCAGCTATCCTTGGAGGCTTGTCTACCCAGCGCTGGTGATGACAATCTTCCTTTTCGCTATGAACTTCTTCGGTGATGGGCTTCGCGATGCCTTTGATCCGCAGAGCAAGAACATGCTTTAGGAGAGTCCGATATATGATTGACAATAAAAGCAAGGTCCTATTGGACGTAAAGGATCTGAGGACTCACTTCCTCACCGATGCAGGTGTGGTCAAGGCAGTTGATGGCATCAGCTTCACCTTGCACGAAGGCCAGACAATGGGCATCGTAGGCGAGTCAGGCTGCGGCAAGAGCGTAACCAACCTCTCTATCATGCGCCTGATTCCATCCCCTCCAGGAAAGATTGTAGGGGGCCAGGTATTCTTTGAGGGCGAGGATATCCTGCTTCTTCCAGAGAAGGAGCTTCGCAACATAAGAGGAGCCAGGATCTCCATGATCTTCCAGGATCCAATGACAAGCCTCAATCCCTTCCTGCGCATATCCAACCAGATGGTGGAGACCATAAGGCTCCATGAGGATGTCAGCAAGGAAGAGGCGCTCAAGAGATCCATAGAGATGCTCAAGCTTGTCGGAATCCCGGCAGCTGAATCCAGGATCAGGTGCTACCCTCACCAGTTCTCCGGTGGAATGAGACAGCGAGTCATGATAGCCATGGCTCTTAGCTGCAACGCTAAGGTGCTCATAGCTGATGAGCCTACGACTGCCCTGGATGTGACCATCCAGGCACAGATACTTGAGCTGATCAAGAAGATCAATGAGCAGCTTAGGACAGCCGTCATCATGATAAC
>JAQVSP010000041.1 GCA_028700425.1 Sphaerochaetaceae bacterium
GGAATAGACACAATCCTGAGCCTTTGCGGCTTCGATGCCAAGGCAATGGATGCCGATTGGATCATCACAGGCGAAGGCAGGCTCGACAGCCAGAGCTTTCAGGGCAAGGCTATAAGCGGAGTCCTCTCACATAGCCCCAAGAAGGCAAAGGTGGTCATATTTGCAGGAAAGGCTGAGCCTGCCTCAGTGCAGCAGGCTCTTTCCAGCGGCTTTTATGCAGTCTATAGGACAAGCCTGAAGGAAAGGCCCTTTGAAGAGATACGCAAGACAGCCAAGGCAGACCTGAGAGAGGCCTGCCTGAGGTTTATCAAGGACATAGGCCTTTAGAGAAGAGGGCTTGCCTCCATGAAGGTGAAGACCTGTCCATCCGCCTGCACCAGGATCTTCAAAATCAAGCCTCTTTCCTTGTTCCAGTAGAAGTGAATTCCAGGAGCAAGCAGCAGAGGCGGCGTTTTCTCATCGGAGGCAATGAAGAAGCCTTCAGATTGCACATCGCTGATCCAGGCCCCGTCAGGAACTATCATAGGGCCCACTGAAATAGGCGAGACTGTCCTGAATGAATCCTTGGACAGACGCCCAAGCAGCACATCCTTGGCCAAGGCCTGCGCATCAAGAAGCCTGTAGTCCAGCACATGCTCGCAAAGCGCCTTCATCTTATGGTTGTTGACCGAGCCCCTTGCCTCGGAGTCCAGGTTGATGAGGATGGATGCAAGGACTCCTTCCTGCTGGCTTGGATAGAACACCTCCTGCTGATCCAGCGGGCTTATCAGAAGGCCAAGAGGATTGGCAAATCCCAGGGGACGCACAAGCACGCACACCATCTGGCCTGTGGGTATATCAAGCCTGACAGAACGCTCCTTCTGGCTTACGTGAAGTGTCTTCAGGCTTCCATCCGGTCCATTGTAGGAAACTAGATACCAGAGCTCATCTCCATAGGCCTCCCAGCTATGCGGATTCAGGCAAAGCGTGACGCTCCGAAGAAAGGAGTCCTGGCTGCAGGAGGTGCATAGCAGGACCAGCGCAATTATTATCAAGGCTTTTCTCATGCTTATATAAGCAAGGATTTTCCAAGTGCGCTCAAATCGCTATACTAGGTCCATGGCACAAGCTAGACCATTTACTAAGACAATGCTGGTCATAGGAATCCTGATGTCAATTGAGGCTTTGGACCTTGATCAATGCCTTGAATCAGCCTTCGGGCCTATAGAATCCAAGGCAGGACCTTTCGAATTCACCTTCACAGACTACTACGACCAGGAGATGGGATGCAGGCCTCAGAGGCTTTTCTATAGCTTTGCAAGCCTTGTAGATCCTTCAGATCTAGCCGGCATAAAGATCCAGACCAACCAGCTGGAGCAGCGATGGGCTGTTGATGGAGAGAGGAAAGTCAATCTTGATCCAGGAATCCTCTCTCTTTCAAGCTTCATACTGGCAACAACAAAGGACCGCTCACATAGGATCCCTCTTTCCAGAGGAATCTATGGAGAGACGACGCTCATCTACCAGGATAAGAGATTCAATCCCCTGGCCTGGACCTATGCTGATTATAGATCAGAGCAGTTCTGCGAACTGTTCAGGACCTTCAGGGAGACCTACAAATGCCTTCTGAACAAATAGCCTTCCCCTGGGCGGGCTTCATCCTGTTTGCAATCGCCAATTGCTTCACCCCCGGACCCAACAATCTCATGAGCCTTGCAAACGGCAGCCGCTTCGGCTGGAAGAGGAACATGCCCTTCTCCCTTGGAGTCGGCACTGCCGTTGCCTGCTTCCTTCTTCTCTGCACCTGGTTCTGCTCCCTGCTCAACATCTTTATTAGCGATGCCTTGGTCATAATGAAGATCCTCGGAGCTGGCTATATACTCTATCTCGCCTTCAAGACCCTGCTGTCCAGCAAGGACCTTGAGCAAAAGGAATCCAGGCTAGGATACTGGACAGCCATCTCGCTGCAGGTCATAAACCCTAAGATCTGGCTCTATTGCATACTTGTCGTGGAGACATACCTTCTTCAGTACTATGAGCCAGACCCCTTGCTGTTCCTGCCCCAGCTTCTGGTCCTCGTCATCCTGCCCATTATCAGCAACATGCTCTGGAGCCTTTGCGGCAACCTCTTCTCCCTGGTGTTCTCAAGGCACAAGAAAGCAGTGAACATCGTGGTGTTCCTGCTGCTTGCTTATTGCGCAGTCTCCCTTTTCATCTAGGCTCTTTCTGAAGATCTGCTGGAGCGAGATATCTCTGCCGACAGCTGACAAGATGGATGCCCAGGAGAATGCAACTTGTCTTTTGAACCCGCTAGGTCTATACTGTTACAGCATTATGACAAAGCTAGTGGTTTTCTTAGGCAACCCCGGTCTTGAGTACAGGATGACAAGGCACAACATAGCCTGGACTTTCTGCGACAAGGCCTATGGGCAGCTGGTTTTTACAAGCAAGTTCCATAGCCTGCTGGCTCAAAGCGGCCAAGCCTATTTCCAGAAGCCCCAGACTTTCATGAACCTCAGTGGAAGGAGCGCTCGCGAAGCCTCTTCCTTCTTTCATATCGATCATAGCTGCATTCTTGCAGTTCATGATGATATGGAGCTTGGCTTTGCTGAGGTGAAGCTGGAAAGGACTTGCTTTGCAAGAGGTCATAATGGATTGAGGTCAATGGCTTCTGAGCTAGGGACAGGAGACTTCTTCCGCCTTAGGCTTGGCATAGGAAGGCCTCAGCAGCAGGATCCGGCATCCTACGTTCTATCTCGCTTCTCAAAGGAGCAGGAAGAGTGGCTGGATGGCATGTTCAGCCAAGCCAAGGATGCCCTCGAACAGTGGCTTGAGACGTAGGGGGAGAACATATGAAGAACCGTGACTTAAGAATAGCGCAAAGCACAAGAGATCGTCTTGAACTTGATTCGCTTGTCTTTGAGACCTTGAACCCCCAAGCCTATATCGACCAGGCCAAGAGCATAAGCTATTCCTACAATCTGAGCTTCGACAAGCCCATCAGGTCAAGCGACCTATACACCACAGCAGTTCTGCATCTTGTCTACCAGTGCGTAATA
Organism: Sphaerochaetaceae bacterium; assembly: GCA_028700425.1. Classification (GTDB taxonomy): domain Bacteria; phylum Spirochaetota; class Spirochaetia; order Sphaerochaetales; family Sphaerochaetaceae; genus JAQVSP01. Next base: position 3,039 of record JAQVSP010000041.1, read on the forward strand.
TCACGGTTCATCCACTACTCAGACCTATACTTCTTCACCCGGTTCTCCAACCTGGCGAACAAGAATGAGGATGTGAGAAGCCTTCTTGATTTCTACGACAGCAGCTTTCCATCAGAGATATTCAAGAACGTCCCCGTTGACCTTTTGAGAGAGGAAGCGGCCAGGGGCTTCTTTGTGCATCAGGTGATGCTTGAGAACAAGGCGCTTCTCAAGGCATCAGGCTGCCTTGTCAACTCTCCGGATGTTATATTCCCCAAAAGCGCAAAGAGCTTTCTCGCTCTCATGGGAGGCTATTCCAAGCCCTTCGAGAACAAGGGCCAGGAAATGGACCTATTCTCCTTCCTGACTCGACCTGCAAAGCTTTTCCCAGACTCCCTGGACAAGCAGCTTGAGTACATCGGGGAGAACTGGAGCAACCTGCTTGACGAGTCCCTTGTAAGCATGCTTTTCCAGGCACAGGCCCTCATGGACGAGCAATCAAGGCCTCATGCAGGCTTTGGCGCAGGACCCGGGCCTATGCTGGTTCCAAGCTACAATGGACTGGGAAATGAGGAAGCCTACTCGCCGGATTCAAACTGGATGCCCAATGTGGTGCTTCTGGCAAAGAGCACCCTTGTTTGGCTTGACCAGCTGTCCAAGCAATACAACCGGCCTATAAGCACCTTGGACCAGGTTCCAGACAGCGAGCTGGACAGGATCCAATCAGAAGGCTTCACGTCCCTCTGGCTCATAGGACTTTGGGAGAGAAGCAATGCATCTCGCACAATAAAGAGGCTTTGCGGCAACCCAGAGGCTGCAGCTTCTGCCTACTCGCTCAAGGGCTATGACATAGCCCATTGCCTAGGTGGCTGGGAGGCCTTCAACAACCTGGATGGCAGGTGCAAGGCCAGAGGCATCAGGCTGGCAAGCGACATGGTTCCCAATCACACCGGCATAGACAGCCCATGGGTGATGGAGCATGACGATTACTTCATGCATCTTGACCAAAGCCCATTCCCAGCATACTCGTTCAAGGGCCCTGATCTTTCAGGGAATCCCGACATAGAGATAAAGCTTGAGGATCATTACTACAATCAAAGCGATGCAGCTGTTGTGTTTCGCAAGCACGACAAGAGGACTGGCAGGACGACCTACATCTACCATGGAAACGATGGTACTTCAATGCCCTGGAACGACACCGCACAGCTGGATTTCCTCAATCCAGAGACCCGAGAGGCTATCATTCAGAAGATCTTGCATGTAGCGCGCGCCTTCCACATCATACGCTTCGATGCCGCCATGACCCTTGCCAAGAAGCACATCCAGAGGCTTTGGTATCCACGTGAAGGCTGTGGTGCGGACATCGCAAGCCGAAGCGAGCACAGCATGACAGACGAGCAGTTCAATGCCGCCATGCCCCAGGAATTCTGGAGAGAGGTGGTAGACAGGATTGCAAAGGAGGCTCCAGACACCTTGCTTCTGGCAGAGGCCTTCTGGATGATGGAAGGCTTCTTCGTAAGGACCCTTGGCATGCACCGCGTCTACAACAGCGCCTTCATGAATATGCTGAAGAACCAGGAGAACAGCAAGTTCCGCGATACCATCAAGGCAACGATGGCTTTCGATCCGGAGATCCTCAAGCGCTATGTGAACTTCATGAGCAACCCTGATGAGGATACAGCCATTGCCCAGTTCGGCGATTCAGACCGTTACTTCAGCATATGCACCATAATGTCAACCCTTCCAGGCCTGCCTATGTTTGGCCATGGCCAGATAGAAGGCTACACTGAGAAATATGGCATGGAATACCAGAAGGCCTACCTTGACGAGAAACCTCGCCAGGATCTCATCGACGAGCACGAAAGAAGGATATTCCCGCTTCTGCGCTCTAGAAGCCAGTTCTCTGGTGTAGACAGCTTCCAGTTCTTTGATGCCTATGACGACCAGAACATCGTGGACTCCATATATGCCTATGTCAACTCCGACAATCGGCACAAGAATCTTGTGCTTGTCAACAACAGCTCAGAGCAAGTCTCGGGCTGGATCAAGATCAGCTGTCCGAAGATGATCCGCAATCCTGATTCAAGCCGAAGCGTCAGGACCTCGACTCTTGCCGAGTCCCTTGGCCTGACCTTCTCTCCAAAGACCTTCGTCATTTACCAGGACTTCAGCGACAAGCTCTATTACATCAGGCAGTCCCTTTCCTTCTTCACCGAAGGCTTCACGGTCTGCCTGGATGCCTACCAGTCAAAGGTGCTGTTCTTTGACAGCGAGCGGGAGGATGTGGATGGAGAGCTCTCCGAGCTTTGCAGAAAGCTTGAAGGCAAGGGAGTCCAGGACCTTGAGAAGGCCATCAGGGCCATAGAGCTTGAGCCCTACTATCAAGCCATGGAAAGAATCAAGAGCGACCAGTTCCAGAAGCATCTGAAGACCATCATCCATGGAGAGACCAGCCTTTATTCCCAGAAGAAGTTCTTCTACATGTCCGGTGAAAGCTTCTCCTTCCTTGAAGAGCTCAACTTCATATTCGAGCGCCTGCAGATCAAGAAGAGAAGGGTCACCTCCGAAGCCCTGCTGAAGGGCCTCAAGGCCATCAGCAAGGTCTGCCTTCTGCGTTTTTCCAAGACAGGCAACCTTCTTGTGCCGCAGATGCCGCAGATCTTCACCACAGCCATCCTCCTCATGCCCTTTGTCAGCGGCGACACCAGCCTTCAGCAAGCCATAATGACAGCTGATGCCTTGATGCTGGCTGACTTCCTGGGCACTGACGAGATGACCGTGCGCCTTGGCTGCCTGCTGTCCACCTCGGGCTCAATGAGCGTTGAAAGCCTTCTCCAGGACCAAGCCTTCCGGGACCTGATAGGATGCAACAAATACGAGGGCATAACATGGTACAATGGAGATGCAGCTGGGCTATGCATCTACATTGTCCACCTGGCCAATGCAATCAAGGCAAAGAATCTTCAAAGCCGTCAGCTGGAAAAGAGCCTTGCATTCTGGTATAAGAAGGACAAGGAAAGCAAATATATCCTTGACAATCTGATTTCCAAGGAGAAAGACAAATGAAAACATGGCTATCTGGCCTCGCCGCCATCGCTCTTGGCTTCTGCGCAAGCTTGCTTTTAGGAGATTTCCAATCCTATGCTGCCGTCCTTCAGTTCTCTGAGGCAGTGGTCGTCAAGGTTGGAACCTTCATACTTTTCCCACTGGCATTCTTCTCAATTGCCAGCGGGATCGCTTCCTTGAGAAGAAGGGCAGGGCAGCTTGGGAAGGTCTTCTCTGCAAACATCGCCTGGAGCCTGCTTACATCCATCATATTCAGCCTGGCAGCAGGATTCTCCATACTGGTCCATCCAATAGGCTTTCCAGCAGTCACCTCAGCTCTTGGCACTGCTGTAGATGCAGATGCCCTGCTTGAGGTCACAAAGAGCACTGCATTGGCCCTGAATCCATTCAACTACAACCCGATTGTGAATACCTTCACCTCATCCACCTGGCTGCTTCCGATAGCCGTTACAGCTTTTCTGTTCGGCCTAGCCTGCAAGGGAGATGATGAGCTTACCAAGCCAGCCTATGTTGTGACCTCCTCAATCAGCGAGGTCATGTTCCGTCTCAGCCATGCCGCAGCAAAGCTTGGATGGGTCTTCCTCTTCCTCCTTTCAGCCAAGGTCTTCAAGACTTCCATGAATATCAATCTTGCCAGCCAGCTTAGCTTCCTGGCCCAGATTGGGATCATATTCGCAGCAATCCTCATTGTCATGCTGCCCCTGCTATACGCCATATTCACAGGCTTCAAGGTCAATCCTTACCTGCACATCCTGCGCAGCCTTTCCCCTGCCTTGCTAGGCCTGTTCAGCGGCAACTACCTGTTCTCAATGACAGCTGCCTATGCAACAGCAAGGTCCAACCTTGGTGTACAGAAGCGTGTGTGCGGAGCATCCCTGCCGCTATCGAGCTTCATCACAAGGGCAGGAAGCGCAATGATGGCAACCATAAGCCTTTGCTGCCTCTGCTTTTCCGCTCATCCTGCAAGCCTTGATGCCAGGCTGGTCCTGCTGATTGCCCTGACATGCGTTCTTTCCAGCCTGCTTTGCTCGCTGCATCTAGGGTATGAGACCTTGTTCATCTCCCTCGTAGCACTCAAGTGGCTTGGCATAAGCCTTGGAGGCATCGAGTCCAGCCTCATCGTAATGCTGCCGATCATAAACGGCCTAGGTGTGTTCCTTGACATCTTGATCAGCCAGCTTGCTTGCTCTGTTGAAGGCTGCGCCATAAGGAGCACCTATACTGTTGGCTGGGAGCAGGTCATCTGATGAACAGCAAGGCACTGAGGATCATCTTCCTGACATTCGAAACCCTCTTGACCTTGATCTTCATCGCCACCCTCATTCTGGCCCTTGATCAAGGCGCTGAACCTATAGCTGCTGCCACGCTGTTTGCGCCGCTGGTTCTGCAGGCCTTGTTCAATCTTGTGCTCGCCTTCTTCATGAACATCTATTTCAAGACAGCCAGCACCATAGAGGCCCAGATAATGCCCACCTTGCTTCTGGTCATCACGCTGGAGAACATAGAGATCTTCCAGCTCTTTGAAAGCGCAATGTTCATACATCTGGTGAATTCTCAGCTCATAGCCATGATCTTCAGCTTTGCCTCGATCTTCGGAGCCTGCCTGTTTATCGGGCTGGGAATGTTCCAGCAGAATCACAGCTACACCTTTGCAGAGAACTTCGTCCTCACCACCTTCGTAGGCTCGATTCTTCTTACAGCAGCAAACAGCTCAAATACAAGCATGACCGCCCTCAAGGCAAACAGCTACTTCAGCTATCTGCTTCTCATACTGACGATCCTGGCATTCATATGCTTCTTCATAAGCTTTGTCCAGAATCACAACAGGGTGAACCTGCGCAAGCAAGTCTTTCTATGCATGATGGCCCTCGGCAATTACCTCATTAAGAGCGAAATCTCCATCATAAGCATACTTGGCGTGGCGCTCTATGCCCTTGGAGCGCTCTTCTTCATTGGCCTGGTCAGGAACAAGAACCTCTGGGCATGAAAAAGGGCAGCCGCAGCTGCCCTTTCAAGTCAAGCGATTCTCTAGAGCCTCAGGATGCTTGGATCATAGCCTTCAGGCTTGTCAAATCCTAGAAGATTCAGGCAGGTTGCGCTTATGGAGCTGATGCCCAGTCCTTCAGCAAGGTCCTTGGAATACTCATTGGCATAGCATGGATCATAGATGATGAACGGAACTGGATTGAGGGAATGGCTGGTCTTGGCCGCAGGCTCTCCATCAGCCTTGAGCTTGACGTTGCCCTTCTTGTCATGCTCAAGCATGTCATCAGCATTGCCATGGTCTGCGGTCAGAAGAAGAATTCCTCCAACGCTCCTTACAGCCTCAGCGATTCGGCCAATCTGGAGATCCATGGCTTCCATTGAGCATACTACAGCCTCGAAGATTCCCGTGTGCCCTACCATGTCTCCATTGGGGAAGTTCAGCTTGATGAAGCCCCACTTCCCACTCTTGATCTCATCGATTACGCGGTCGGCGATGTCAGCGCATTTCATCCAGGGTCTCTGCTCGAATGGGACGATGTCGGAAGGAATCTGCACATACTCTTCCAGCGTGCTGTCAAAGTAGCCTGTCCTGTTTCCATTGAAGAAATAGGTGACATGACCATACTTCTGTGTCTCTGAGATTGAGAACTGCTTGACCCTGCTTGCGCAAAGATACTCAGCCATGGTCCTGTCGATTGCCGGCGGGTTGACCAGGTACTGGCGCGGAGCATGAAGGTCCCCATCGTATTCCATGATTCCTGCATACTACCTTTGGAAACCTTTCACGGTCAAACTCCTTGAGATCCTCAGACTCGAAAGCCTTGGTGATCTCAAGAGCCCTATCCCCGCGGAAGTTGAAGAGGATGACGGAGTCTCCGTCCTCGATGGTTCCCACTGGCTTGCCAGCTTTGGCGATGACAAAAGGAGGAAGATCCTGGTCGATGGCTCCAGTCTCCTCTCTCAGGGTCTTGATGGCAATCTCTGGATCGGGGAACTGTCTTCCTCGTCCAAGGACGTGGGTCTCCCAGCCTTTCTTGACCATGTTCCAGTTGGCGTTGTAGCGGTCCATAGTTATGACCATTCTTCCGCCGCCGCTTGCTATGCAGGCATCAAAGCCATCTGTGCTCAGGCCTTTCAGGTAATCCATGAAGGGCACAAAGTACTCAAGTGCAGAGGTCTCTCCAACATCACGGCCATCCAGAAGAGCATGAACTCTCACCCTCTTCACGCCATCAGCCTTGGCTCTTGCAACCATGGCCTTCAGGTGATTGATGTGGGAATGCACGTTTCCATCGGACAGAAGTCCAAGAAAGTGCATTGTTGAGTTGTTATTTATGGAATTAGCCACAAGCTTCTTCCACACCTCGCCTTCAAACATGCGTCCGCTCTCTATGGAGGAGGAGACCAGCTTGGCGCCCTGAGAGAAGACTCTTCCGCAGCCCATGGCATTATGGCCGACCTCGCTGTTTCCCATATCCTCGTCGCTTGGCAGGCCTACAGCTGTTCCATGAGCCTTGAGCTTAGTCCAGGGACAGGTTGCATAAAGCTTGTCCAGGTTCTTGGTCATGGATGCAGCCACTGCATCGCCATCGGAATACTTGCCGAATCCGACTCCATCCATTATGACCAAGACAACCGGTCCGTTGCGCTTGATCTTCCCATTCTTTCTTAATGGTTCAACCATATTAACTCCTTGCAAGCTTGGCCGTGGCTCTGGCTAGGTACTCTAGAGAGGACTTATCCACAAGGCCTTTGAGCTTGTCATAAACATTTGCATGATAATCATCTATCTGGTCCATCTCAAGCTCTGTGAGCATGGATGCATCGATCAGGTCCCTTTCGTAGGGGCACATTGTCAGATTCTCAAAGCCGAGAAACACACCAAACTCGGTCTCCATCTTCTTGACCGTGGCAACAAGGTTCTCGATCCTTATGCCATAGCGGCCTTCAAGATACAGGCCCGGCTCATTGCTGGTGACCATGCCTTCCCTAAGCGGGGCTGGACTTGCCGAAGCCCTGAATGAGATGGCCTGCGGGCCTTCGTGCACATTGAGCCTGAAGCCGACTCCGTGTCCTGTGCCATGAAGGAAGGTCTTTCCTTCCATCCACAGGAACTGGCGTGCAAGAGCGTCAAGCTGCTGGCCGGTTGTGCCTTGAGGATAGACCTGCCGTGCAAGAGCAAGGTGGCCCTTGAGAACCAAGGTATAATCCCTTCTCTGCTCAGCGGTGGCCTTGCCAAACAGCAGGGTCCTGGTCACATCAGTCATTCCAGTCTCATATTGGCCGCCGGTGTCCAGCACAAGCAGGCTTGGCTTGTCAACAATCATGCTTGATTCTGGCGTTGCGCTGTAATGGCACATTGCTCCGTGCTCCGCAAAGCCTGAAATCGGTCCGAAGGAAGGGCCTAGGTACTCCGGGCTTCTTCTCCTTTGGGCCTCCAGGGCCTCGGAGATTGAGATCTCGTCATATTCAGCCTTGGCTGAGCGGTCAAGCCTTGAGAGGAAATTCACCAAGGCAGCGCCATCAAGAAGGTGGGCCCTCCTCATGCCTTCAAGCTCGACGGGATTCTTTGCAGCCTTGAGGTCTGTGGATATCTCCCGGCCCTCGACAAGCTCTACACCCTCAGCAAAGGAGCCCCATATCAGGCTGTTGGTCCTGTCAGGGTTGATATAAACCCTGTCGCCAAGCAAGAAGACGCTCTTGATGAACTCACTGGCCTTATCATAGTCAAGCCTCATCACTGGGCATTTCACATTGGAAAACCTTTTCTCTGAAGTGAAGAGAACCGCCTGGTCCTCTGTGATGCATAGATAGGAAAGGAAGACTGGATTGTACTCGATGTCGGTTCCACGAAGGTTCAGGATCCAGGCTATGTCATCAAGGCTTGAGATGAAGGTTGCACTGCAGCCCTTCTCTGAAAGGGTCTTGCGGATCAAGGCGATCTTCTCTTCGGCGTCTAGGCCGCAGATTCTCTTGTCCAGGGCAGCAACAGCTTTTTCTGGCACAGCTGGTCTGTCAGCCCAGATCTGGTCTATATAGTCCCTGGTAGGCACAAGGTCTATGCCCTCAGCCTTTAGAAGCCTTGCAGTGCCAACCATCAAGGAAGCTGCTGAAGTGCCGATCCTGGCGTACCTATGCCTGTTGGCCTTAAGATAGGCCTTGTAATCTACAACGCCCTCGGTGTCAAGCTTCATCAAGGTGAAGCTGGTGTTCTTAAGCTGCTCCTCGGCCTGGATGAAATAACGGGAATCAACCCACAGGATGGCTTCCTCTGCACCTACGACTATAGTGCCGGCGGACCCTGTGAAGCCCGAGAGCCAGGCCCTGTCACGATATCTAGGACAGACATACTCGCTTTGATGAGGATCGCTGCCGTATATCACCCAGGCATCGATTCCATCTTCCTTCATGCAGGCCCTTAGGCTTGCAAGCTTCTGGTCAACTGTCATTTTGAAGACTCCTTTGCTGATCTAGAGCGCAGCAGCAGGATAAAGAGTCCTGCAATTATCATGATGGCGCACAGCACCTGGCCCATGGAGAAGTTCCATGGCGAAAGGAAAAGAGCCAAGGGCTCGCTTCTCTCTCCAAGCTGTATGACAAAGCCGATCTGGCTGTCTGGCTCCCTGAAGTACTCAAGCATGAACCTCACAGTCCCATAGCCAATAAGATAGAAGCCGGTTATGAACCCAGGCTTCCTGTCCCTTACCAGCGGCCTTACGACAAGCCATATGATTAGGAAGAGAAAGAGGCCCTCGAAGAAAGCCTCATATAGCTGAGAAGGATGGCGTGGAAGGTTCAGATAATCTCCTGCCACATACTCCATTCCTATTCGGTCTGCCATGTCCCTGACCCAGCTCTTTGTCGTAGAGAAGGTGGGAGCTCCTGGAAAGACCATGGCCCAGGGCTTGTCGGAGATGCGGCCCCAAAGCTCTCCGTTGAGAAAGTTTCCGATTCGACCGAAGGTGAATCCAAGAGGAATTCCGCAAAGCAGTCCATCTGTAAGGCTCAAGAAGCTGTATTGCCTGTACTTTCTTGAGAATAGGAACACTCCCAGAGCACAGCCGACGACTCCTCCATGATAGCTCATGCCAGGCAAGCCGACGAATCTTCCCTCTGAAAAGGGCCAGAACATCATCCAAGGATGTGTTATATAGTAGGCAAAGTCATCGTATATCAGGCAGGAGCCCACACGGGCTCCAAGGAGAAGAAAGCCAATTGCATAATAGAAGAGGCTTGCTGTCAGGTCCTCATCCAGGCTTCTGAGGGGCTTCTCCTTGCGCTGGTAGGCCTTGAACACAATATAGGTAAGTGCAAAGGCCACCAAGTACATCAGTGAATACCATCTTATTGGCAAGCCACTGAATATCCAAGGCTTAATGAAGGATGGATAGCTGACATACAGATACATGGGAAAAGTTTACTTCCCAAAACAAAACGGGTCAATATGGTCTTAATTACCCTATTGTAGTATTATTTGACCATGAACAAGAAAAAGCTTTTATTCTGCTTCTTGATCCTGGCATGCATCTCTGCTCTTTGTGCAGCAGCCAACACTGAGTCACAGAGCATTGGCGATGTCACAATGCTTGGCTCAACGAACTACAGCAATTCCCCATCGATCACTGGCCAGCAAGACATCATATCAAGGGACATGGACATCCTTGAGCGCCTTTATCGATACATAGACACAAATTACCTCTACGATATCGACTACAGCAAGGCCTATGAGGCCATGGCAAGCGCCTTGTTCGACTCCCTTGATGAGAAGTACTCCTACTACGTCCCAAAGGACGAGTCACAGGATTTTGAGGACGACACCCTAGGCGTCTACGGCGGTCTTGGCTTCTATTTCAGCAAGACCTACGTCAAGTACCAGGACCCTCAGGATGAGCAGACCTTGTACTGCTTAATAGAGCGCACCTTTCCAGGCTCTCCAAGCGCCCAGGGCGGAATCCTGAGCATGGACCTGATCACTGCCATAGATGGAGAATCCACCATTGGCCTTGAGGCCACAGAGTGCTCCAAGAAGATGAAGGGCGAGCCTGGAACAAAGGTGGTCCTGACTATAAAGAGAGGGGACCAGGTCTTTGACCTTTCCCTGACTCGCCAGATTGTCACGGTTCCGACAATCGAGAGCTGCATGCTTGAAGGCAATATTGGCTACATCATCATAAATGAGTTCTCGTCCACAACCGCCTACAACTTCTACAACAGGCTCAACGAGCTGACAAGCCAGGGCATCAAGGGTCTTGTCATAGACCTGAGGAACAACGGCGGCGGAGACCTCGATGCGGCTTTGACAATAGCAGACCTGATGCTTGATGATCCAGTGCTGATCACCATCGAGTACAAGGACCCATCGGAGAATGAGACCTATGTAGGAAACAAGGGCAGCATTCTTTCTGAGGATGTGCCCATAGCCATCCTCGGCAATGGCGGAACAGCCTCCTCCTCAGAGCTGCTCATCCTGTGTCTAAGAGACAATGGCAGGGCCAAGCTCATTGGCACAAAGACCTTTGGAAAAGGCATACTCCAGCATGTCACTCCCTTCAACGAAGGCTACTGCTCCCTGACGGTTGCGGCCTTCTATGGCAAGAACCACGAGGAATTCCACAAGCTTGGCCTTGAGCCAGACATCGCTGTTGATGACTCTCTTTCCGACGAGCAGATGACAATCATCTCAAAAATGCTTGAAGAGGATGCCTTCAACGCCTTCAAGGAAGCAAACCCAGTCATGAGCGATGAAGCCATAGACAGGTTCGCAGTCCAGGCACATGAGCAGTATGGCCTTGGCGAGCCGCAGCTCAAGGCTCTGCTGTACAGCCTATACCAGTCCGCTCTACCTTCAGAGCAGCGCACCATAGCCAATCCAAAGTACGACGTAGTGCTTCAGGCGGCATTGGATCATCTGAAAGAATGAGGCTTCTTCTCAGGAACAGACCAGAAGGCCCCAAGGTCAGGCTTGCTGGAAAGGAATTCTCCTATATCTCAAAGGTTCTTCGCCTTAGGGAGGGCGACCAGATAACTGCTCGCGATCCCCAGTCAAGCTTCTGGCTATTGACCATCGAAGCCATTGAGGCAAGCTCCATCACAGCAAGCGCCCAGCCTATCGACAAGCCAATTGAGACCACTGATGCCCTGCCCAAGGCAAGCATCCAGGAGCTTTGGCTTTTCCAGGGCGTGACCAAGGAGAAGAAGCTTGAGCAGATAGTTCGCCAGGCCACAGAGATCGGAGTATCCCGGATAATACCCTTTCACTCTGCCTTCAGCACCAGGGAGACCGTGCGCAGCAGCCGTCTTGTATCCATGGTAGAGCAAGCCATACAGCAAAGTGGATCCTCGGTGCCAACCGTTCTCGAAGAGCCTATAGGCATAAGAAGAGATCGGA
>JAQVSP010000042.1 GCA_028700425.1 Sphaerochaetaceae bacterium
AGGTTGTTTGCCTCGGCATAAGCCTTTCCGGCTGCTTCCCACTCTGCTCCTCCGAGCTTGTCGAACTCTGCCACCCAGGCCTTCCAGTTTGCTTCGGTGAGTGTGCGCTTGCCAGTGAAGAACTCAGCCAGGCCCTGCTCATAGAATGTCTTCAGGTCTGCTGGGATGACGGGCATTGTATCGGATCCGACAGCTGCTGTCCACTTCTTGGTCTGCATCTCGCGCATTGCCTTCAGCGCGCTCATCTCCTTCTTGGAGGTCTCGGTGATGTAGGTTGGATACCTTGAGTAAAGCTCAACATCTCCGTTGTAGAACACCATGTTGCGAAGCTGAGTGACAGTCTGGCCTTCCGGCTTGTCGAAGCCAAGCTCAGTGCCTGTTGTCACAGGGATTCCATCAGCGTCGAAGACATAGTTCACGTTCTCGACTCCCCATCCAAGGAGATAGTAGCCTTCGTCGCTGCTCATCCATTCAAGAAGCCTTGCGATTGCATCCTTCTTGACCTGGTCGACCTTGTCGGAAATGGCATAGATTCTATAGTTGACAGTATAAGGTCCGATTGAGGAGGCTCCAGTAGGTCCGGTGATCGGGTCTATGATAGTCCAGGATCCATTCGGAAAGTTGACATCGAAGGGCTTGTAGTTGGCAAGAGCTGCATAGGCTGCGTTCTGCTCTCTCATGACTCCAAACTTTCCCTGCTTCCAGGCGGCTCTGAAGTCATCCTTCTTGTAAGCCATCCAGTTAGGATCGATGACCTTGTTGTCGATGAGCTTCTTCATGAACACCATGTAGTCGTAGAAGGCTGGATCATGGATGGACAGTCCGAAGGTCTCTGCGCAGAGATCCCATGTTCCCTCAACGCCGAAGGCTCCCATGATAGGCTCAAGCCTGCGTCCAGGATAGGCTTCGTAGTTGTTGATCTCTATGAAGGCTCCGTATCCGTAGGTGTCGTTCTTGCCGTTCTTGTCCGGGTCGTTGTAGGTGAATGCATAAAGCACATCATAGAACTCGTCAAGTGTCTTCGGAACGGAAAGGCCAAGGTTGTCAAGCCAGTCCTGGCGGATGAGAAGGCCTTCGTTCTTGTAGATGGCTCCTGGGGAAGCCAGGCCATAGGAGACGCCATTCATGCTTGTGAAGTTGATGGATGCTTCATCATACTGCTGAGCTGTCCTGGTAGGCATCTTTGCATACATGTCGTCGACAGGGGCGAGAAGACCATCGTTTACAAGACTCACCCATGTATCACGACGGACCATGAACAGGTCTGGAAGCTGGTCAGCGGCTGCGGCAGCCCTGATCTTGACGTCCTGGTCGCTTTCATTGGAAGGAAGGGCGGAGATCTTCAGGTCGATGTTGAGCTTCTCCTTGATGAGGGAGAATCCAATCCAGTCCTCTGGTGGAGGACCTGCTTCGGTGATGGCTGCTCCGTACCAGAGCTCCAGCTCGACTGGACCTGTCGCCTCTGGGGCCTCTTGCACTGGCTGGGCAGTCAGCGTGAGCGCTGCAAGGCCGAAGATGACAAGAGCCATCAAAACGGCTTTCATTAGTTTATTCATGATTATTACCTCCTTGATATGGATAATCATACTCTTATTGCTATGCCGGTCAGCCCTTTACGCTGCCCAGCAAGGTTCCCTTGGTGAAATACTTCTGGATCATTGGATATGCAATGATCATCGGTATGGCGCTCATGAACACGCTTGCCGCCTTTATGGCCTCGATTGGAGCTTCGCCAAAGGCGCTTGCCTCCACATACTCGTTCATTCCGCTGGCCATCAGGATATTGCGAAGCAGTATCGGAAGCGGCTGCAGCTTGTTGTCGGTGAGATAGAGCATGGCATGGAAGAAGTCGTTCCAGAAGGACACTCCATAATAAAGTCCTATAGTCATGATTATGGCCTTTGAAAGCGGAAGGACTATGGATATCAGGACTCTGATCTCTGAGCAGCCGTCGATTCTCGCCGACTCCTTCAGCTCATTTGGTATGCCCTCGAAGAAGCTTCTCATGATCAGGCAATTGTAGGTTCCTACAGCTGTGGGGATGAAGACCGCAGCCAGATGATTGGTCAGGCCAAGCTTGGCCACAAGAAGGTAGGAGGGGATGATGCCGACATTGAAGATGTAGGGTATCAGCACTATCATGACGAGGACCTTGTGCCCAGGAAGGCTCTTTATGCTCATGACGTAAGCCAGCGGTATTGTCAGCAGCAAGGCGCTTGACACTCCAAGCGCCAGGATCTTGAAGCTGTTGGAGAAGGCCAGCAGGAAGCCCCTGTTCCCAAGAAGGGCCTTGTAGGCTGCCAGCGACCACTTCCAGGGAGCCAGGAACATTCCGTCAAAGTAGGAGCCCAGGAAGGTATTGGGCCTGAATGACAGGGTTATGGTGCTCCACATCGGTATTGAAATTACAATCAGCGTAATCCACAAGAAGGAATCGATGACCAGGTTGAAGCCCTTGTCTGCTCCGCTAAGCCTCACCGCTGTAGCTCTATCGGCCTTTCGGATCTCCCTTCTTGTCATGGCTCTAGGTTTCTTGTCTTCCATACCATCCTCCTAGAACAATGCAGAGTCGCTGTACTTGCGTGTCAGCCTGTTGGATGCCAGCACCAGCACCATGCCGATGCAGCCCTTGAAGATTCCAGCCGCGGTTGCAAGGCTGAATCGGCCTTCAAGAAGACCTGCCCTATAGACCCAGGTGTCGATTATGTCGCCGACGCTGTAGACGGCTGGGCTGTAGAGCATGAATATCTGATTGAAGCCTGCATCAAGGATTGTCCCAATCCTGAGAAGCAGCACTACTATGATCACAGGCCTTATGGCAGGAAGGGTGATGTATCTCACTCTCTGCCAGGAGGAGGCTCCCTCCACCATGGCCGCCTCAAACAGGGAGACGTCGATTCCCATCAAGGCTGCCAGGAAGATGATGGCGTTCCAGCCCATCTCCTTCCAGGCATCCGAGAGGAGCACTATCCAGGGGAAGGCTGTGGAGTTGTTCAGAAAATCCCTTGGCTGGCCTCCGAAGAACTTGATTATATCATTGAGAAGCCCTTCTCCAGGGGATAGCAGCGTAAGGAGTATTCCATACATGATGACCCAGCTGAGAAAGTGGGGAAGGTAGGCCAGCGTCTGGACTATCTTTCTTAGGTGAGGCCTTGTGCACTCATAGAGAGTGATTGCCAGGACGATGGCCATGGGCACGCATATCAGGATCTTGCCCACGCTGTACATCACTGTATTGCGAATCAGGGACCAGAAGTAGTAGGAGCCGATGAAGGCCTTGAAGTTATCCAGTCCTACCCATTTTGCTGCCATTATGCCCTTGCGGATTGTCTTGAAGTCCCTGAAGGCGATCTGTCCATACCAAAGAGGCACATACTTGAATATGATGTAGTATGCAAGGGGGATAAGGAGGATTGCATAAACCGAGGCATGTCTCTTGACCTGCCTTAGCAGCAATCCCTTGCTTCTGTAATCAGCTACCTGTGTTCCTGCGTCTTTCCTTCTCATAGATAACGTCCTTTGCATCCTTAAGGGTAAATCAGAAACTTTTGACGATGATGATAGATTCTTGCACTATTCCGACTTCTTCGGCCTTAGCTTCTCACCTTTCCTGGAGCCATTCCCCTGATTTTCTTGAAGACTCTTGAAAAATAAGCCTGATCCTGGAAGCCAGTCCTCCAGGAGATCTCGTTGATTGTCAGCGATGTGGTCCTGAGCAGGTTCTCCGCCAGGCTCACCCTGTAGCGCCCCAGATAATCCCATGGAGAGAATCCAAGCTCCCTCTTGAATATCCTTGTCAGGTAATCCTCGCTGACATGGCACACATCAGCTATCTGCCAGCGGTTGATGGCAAGAGTAGCGTGGCTTTCTATGAAGAGTATGGCTCTCTTTACGATGACCCCCGTGTTGGCTGGAAGTATATCAGACGTCCCAGATATCACGCTGAGCATCCTATGGGCAAAATCGTCATTGTCTGCCATGCAGGAGCTTGAGATGAGAATCCGGGGAAGGCTGAAGATGCCCAGGCACTCCTCCTCCTTGAACGAGGGACAGAAAAGCAATGCCGGAACCTCGCTTATCAAGCTGTCTGCTCTCAGGGCCCTAAGGCCCTGCTCATCCACCTGGCCGCAGACAAGAAGGCTGTATCTCCTGGCACGCAAGGCCTCAAGAACCGATGTAAATGGTCCTTCAAGCCTTTCGATGGAGATGTCCCTTGGCAGGAAGGAGCATTGCTGGCTGTCTATTCTCCAAAGCAGCACAGGATCCAGGCCTTGCTTGACAGACATGCTGTCCAGAAGAGCCGACAGGCTTGGCTGGTCGGGACAGTCAAGGCAGGCTATGGCCATGCCTTGGCATTGAGAAAGCCTTGAAACAGCGCCTAGGACCTCATGGACATCGTCGCAGGCGCTGAAGGCCAGGGCATCGGATGCCTTGATATCCTTGACGCTTGCCAGCCTGGTGCCGAAGGGCAATGTGCATCCAACGGTCCACAGGACTCTTATTGCATCATTGTCGCTCTTGCCCAGCCTTGGATAAGGCAAGACCACCAAAAGGCCTTCATCAGCTGCCTCAACAGTGCCGGAGCTCAAGGCTATGATGCTTGAGGCAAAGTCCATTGGACTGCCCCTGTCTATCGAGACCTTGGCGCTTGAGCGGAAAAGAAGCTCATTGCCCTGGATTGTCATTCGTGTCTCAGGAACAGCGCAGCCTGTTCCCTCCTTGAAGGCCTCGAATGCATCCTGTATTCGTCTTCTGTCTGCATATATGGCAGCCAGGCGGGATCCAGGAGCCAGGAAGGAGGGATCAAAAAGCGTTCGCGAGAGCTCCAGGGCTCCTGTCTTGGACAAGGCAAGGTCCAGAAGCCTGGAAACCTTGCGGCTTTGCTCAAGAAGCCTGGAGGAGATTTCAGAAGGCCCGATGGAAGCCGCAATGCCGGCTATGTCCATCAGCGGAGACCTTATGCCGTCTCCCACGCCTGCCAAAAATTCATCGCGCTGGTCATTGGCCCTTTGCTCTGCCTGCAAGGCTGAAATGGCCTGCTCATAAAGAAGGGCGCCCTTCACAGCGCTGGAGATTGTCGCCCTCAGGTCCTCTATCATGCGTCCTTCAAGGCTTGTGGTCTTCAGCACGACATAGCCAAGCTCCTGGTCCTCCATGAAAAGAGGCTCGACAACATAGACTCCGCTTCTCATGCTGTCCAGAAGCCTCTGGGGCACAAGCAGGTCCGCTGAGAAAGCCTCCCTCTCCAGCTCGGGAGAATCCTCCCAGTAGCCGCCGACCATCTGGCTCTCCTCCTGAACGCGCGTTGTCACAAGCAAGGCGGATGCAAAGCCAAGAGGCTTGAGAATCCTGAGCAGTATTGCGGGAATTGCATCAAGGCTCCTGATGCACAGCAGCTCATTGCGCAGCTCGTTGAGAAGCTTGTCACGCAGGCCCTCAAGGTACTGCCTTCTGCTCTCATTGCGCTGCTCAAGCTCTGCTACCATGGGCATGACCGACGCTGTGATATAGTCGCCGAGGCTCCTGGAGAAGAAAGGAAGAGTCGTGAAAAGCCTTATGACTTCCATGACCAGTATGACATCCGACTTCTTGTCAAGCACAAGCTGGACAAAAGCCTTGAAGCGCTCATCGTATGAGGCCTGCTGCCCTGAGCAGGCGCAAGTCAGCAAGGGCTCGATGACAGCGCGCCTCTCCTCCAGGCTTATCCTGAAGCGCTTGCATATCCAGTTGCCAAAATCGTCGGTGGATTCAAAGCTCTTCTGTCCAAGAACGGTCTTGCATCCACAGGAGCGGCGTATGATGACCTCCATTCCAAGAAGGGCGTCCTCATCCCTGCAGTCGGGATTCTGGGCCTTGTGGACAAGCAGGTCCAGGGCATTCTCCGCCATCTGGGTATAGGGCATCCGAACGGTGGTCAGCGAGCAATCCATGGCCAAGGCTTCCGTTGAATCGTTGAAGCCTCCAATCATGATGTCCTCTGGTATCCTGTAGCCACTTGATCTGAGGACCTCCTCAGCAAAATAGACCATCAAGTCGCTTGCTCCGACAAGGGCTTCAAAGTCCTTACCTGGAACCAGATGCCGTCGTGCAATCAGCTGAGTGCAGGCGCTTGCACCTTCGTTCCAGCCCATAGGATCGGTTATCAGGAGAGGGTCTGCCTCCAGGCCAGCCTGGGAAAGCGCATCCAGGTATGCCCTGTAGCGTACCTGGGCTGACTCATGGTTCTCAGGACCTCTCAGGAAGGCAATCCTTCGCGCTCCATGGACCTTGATGAAGTGATTCACCAGCGACTTCATGCCCCCATAGGCGTCAAACTCGATGTTAGGACAGCCTTGGTTCTTGAAGGACAGCGTTACAACGCTCTTGCTGCCAAGCATCAAGCCAAGATCCCTGAGGCCCTCAGAGGTCACAGCCCCAGTGAGGCTTGAGCCCCAGCACAGCAGGCTGTCAAGCTGGCTCTTGCCTATCAGGTCATAGATGCGGTTTCTCCTGGCCTCTTCCTTGATCTTTCCTCCTGGAAATGTAATCAGGATCTGGCGACGCAGCATAGCCGACTGGGCTATAGCAGGCCAAAGATAGGTAGAGGATCCAGTATGTATAGAAGCGAGGACAAGGCCAATGCGCATGTCCTCATTATATGCTACATATTTTGCTTTTGGAATGCCTGTCAGGCAAGCACCAGGTGAATTGCAAAGCCTGCAACCTCTGGAGCAAGATAGGCGACCTTGAGCCTCTTGTCGTCAGTGTAGGCGAAAGTGGACTCCACTGGCTTGAAGCCAAAGCGCTCAAGATATCCAAGGGCTCTCTCTACGCTGTTGCAGGAAAATCCAAGATGGCCATTGGCGCCAAGGTACATCTTGTGCATCAGCTCAATCTCCCTGTCCATGAAGGTTGAGGAGTTGCCGACCTTAGTGGTCATCCCGAAGATCTCAAGCATTCTGGAGGCTGCAAGGGCTGCATCCTTGTCAGGGGTGTTGAGGCCCACATGGATCAGCTTGAAGCCCTGGAGCGCTGCAACAGCCTTGCTGCATTCGCTTGTTATCTCATCCCAGCGTCCATTGTCCACCAGCTCCGGCTTCACCATCCAGGATCCTCCTACAGCCAGCACATTCTTGAGCTTGATGTAGGACTGAAGATTTTCAGCGTTGATTCCGCCGGTGGGCATGAACTTCACCTGGGAAAAGGGACCTGCGAAGTTCTTCAGCATATCTACTCCGCCGGAAGCCTCTGCGGGGAAGAACTTCAAGGTCTTCAGCCCTCTTGCAAGGCCCTGCTCTATATCGCTTGGAGTGCATACGCCGGGGAAGATGGGAATGTCATTCTCGATGGCCCAGTCAACCACTGCTGGGTTGAAGCCTGGAGAGACCAGGAACTTGGCTCCAGCAGCCTTGGCTTTCTTGGCTAGCTCGAGATTTATGACAGTGCCGGCTCCAAGAAGCATCTGCGGCACCTTCTCGGCGATGATCCTCATCGCCTCCTCTGCGCTCTGGCTGCGGAAAGTCACCTCTGCAACCCCAATTCCACCAGCTAGCAATGCGTTGGCAAGGCCCTCAGCCTTCGATGCATCCTCTATCTTGATCACAGGCACTAATCCAGCCTGGCCTATGCTTGCAAAAAGCTTCTCATGTTTCTCAAATGGCATGTTTGTCCTCCGTTGCCTTAGTATTATCCAAGGCTGTCTTTTTTTCAATTGCATTAAACGGAATATTTCCAAAGCCTTAATAGTGCAAAAATACACCATCTTTTTTCATTGTGCTTGCATTTCTCCAAGATAATATAAAGCCATGACCAAAAACCTGCTTACCATAGACATCAGGGACAAAGGAGCTGTGCAAGGCTCAGACTGCACCTATGCCATAAGGCAGGCGCTAGCAGAGCCTGGAGCAAAGCTTGTCAGAATACCCGAAGGGACCTGGCACACAGGTCCTCTTGATGTCAGATCCAATACGACATTGCTTCTTGAGAAGGGCTCTCGGCTGCTGTTCAGCGACGATGAGAACCTTTATGGCCCTGTCTTCTCTCGCTGGGAAGGAGTCGAATGCTATTGCATGCATCCTTGCCTCTATATCGAGGAAGCTGAAAACGTGAGCATAATCGGAGAAGGCACTCTGGATGGCAACGGCAGCAAGTGGTGGGCAAAGGCAGTGGAGAAGAAGATGCAGTCAGGCCCGATCACCAGCATAGAGAAGGCTCTTGCCTCCCTGAATGCTGATTACGCTGAGCAGCCGGAAGGCGGAGGCGGCAGGCAGAGCCAGTACCTGAGGCCCCCTCTGCTGCAGGCAAAGAGCTGCAGCAATCTTCTCATCAAGTCAGTCACGCTGGTCAACTCTCCCTTCTGGACCCTGCATCCCATTTTCTGCTCATCCCTGAGAATCGAGAATGTCAGGATCATCAATCCCTATACGGCCCCTAACACTGACGGAATCGACATAGACTCCTGCACTGATGTGAAGGTGCTTGGATGCTTCATCAATGTCGGAGACGACGGCATAGCGCTGAAGAGCGGAAGCGGCAAGGATGGCATGCGACGGGGAAAGCCCACTGAGAAGGTGCTGATCAAGGACTGCCTTGTCCTGGGCGCCCATGGAGGAGTGGTCATAGGAAGCGAGACAGCAGGAGGAATACATGACATACAGGCCTTCCGATGCACCTTTGACGGAACCGATCGAGGCATAAGGATAAAGACAAGGCGCCAAAGAGGCGGAGCCATAAGAAACCTTGAGTTCTCGGACATAGTCATGAGGGATACGCTTTGCCCGGTGACAGTCAACATGTACTATGGCTGCGCAGCAAAGGAGGGCTCCCCTCTGTTCTCCCTGGAAAGCCTGCCCGTCGAGCCATCCACCCCTTCAATCTCCGACATTAGGATCAGCAATGTGTCAAGCACGGGATCCAGGTCATCCGTAGGCTTTCTCGTAGGCCTTCCTGAGTCTCCGATAACAGGCCTTGAAATCAAGGATTCCAGCTTCTCGCTTGCCACCGAAGGCCTAAGCCCGGCAAGCGAGTCAGAGATGTACAAGGGCCTTCCGAATCCGAAGGGAAGAGGCTTGCGCTGCCGCAATGTGAATGCAAGGCTCGTCAATGTCACAATTAGCGGCATGGACAAGCCCATTGAGCTTGAGAGTGATGCAATAGTGGAGCGCAAATAGGAAATTTCCTATTGCCCTCTGCCTTCTTTCTTTTCACGCTTGCTCTAAATCGCTATTATAAGGCCCATGAACAACAGCGCTTTCTCAATAGGCTTCAGAGCTCATGATTTTGGACGCTTTGACAATGCAGA
This sequence comes from Sphaerochaetaceae bacterium, assembly GCA_028700425.1. Classification (GTDB taxonomy): domain Bacteria; phylum Spirochaetota; class Spirochaetia; order Sphaerochaetales; family Sphaerochaetaceae; genus JAQVSP01. Next base: position 9,281 of record JAQVSP010000042.1, read on the forward strand.
CGACCTGGCAGCGACGGTCGCCGACTGCCTGGAGCCCTCATGCATCCAGCTTGCAATCAAGAAGATCTTCAATAATCCTCCAAGCGTCATTGACAGCGACCTTGCCTCCTCCATCAAGGCAAGCCTGGACAGAAGGAGAGTCGGCATTGCCATCCTTGGCTGCTACATCAACCCTATTCATCCAGACCCCGAGGAGAGAGAGCGCCAGCTGAGCTATTTCGAGAGGCATCTGGAGCTGGCCAATGACCTTGGCTGCCCTTATGTGGGCACCGAGACTGGCTCTAGGTCGCCTGACTGCTCCTATAACGAGGGCACCTGCACAGAATCCGCCTTTCTGGACTTCCAGCAATCCCTGAAGAGGCTTCTCAAGGTCGCAGAGCGCAATAACTCATTTGTAGCCATCGAGCCTGTCGCCTGGACCCATACAATAGACACTGCACGCAAGATGTACACAATAATCCGCATAATGGACAGCCCAAGCCTCAAGGTCATCTACGATCCTGTCAATCTCACTCCAAGAAACGGCTTTCAAAGCGAGAGCCAGGCCAAGGAGTTCTTTGACGAGGCCATTGAGCTTCTGGGACCTTACATGGTTGCCATTCACTGCAAGGATTATGTGATGCAAAACGGCATCAAGAAATGGGATATGACTGCCGGAACAGGCATCATGAACTGGCTGCTTCAGGCTCGGCTGCTCAAGAAGAGCCGCGCAGCCTGTCCAATCCTTCTTGAGAACCATCAGCCGAAGCTGCTGAAGGATCAGACCATTCCTTTTGTAAAGAGGGCATTCAGCCTCTAGGAGACATAGATGAACGAGCTAGCAATTGCATTGAACAAGACACTGTCATCAACGGTCGTTCTTGATTGTCTTTCCGATTATGGAAAGAGGATATATGTCCCAAAGGGGATCATAGTACAGGGAGCCGAGGCCAAGAAGAAGGCTGACAAGCGCTTTAATGCGACAGTGGGCATAGCCACCTCTGAGCCTGGCCAGGCAATGTATCTGGACTCAACTCGCAAGAGCTTCTCCGATTCCCTGGATATCTCCGAGATCTATCCCTATGCTCCTATGGGAGGAGTCGCCGCTCTCAGGGATGCCTGGAAAAGCGAGATGATCAAGAAGAATCCGGACCTTGCCTCCAAGAGGTTCTCCAATCCCATAGTCACATCCGGCCTTACAACTGCAATAACCCTTGCTTCCTCCCTATTCCTCAATCCAGGAGATGCCCTGGTGATGCCCGAGATGTACTGGGAGAACTACAACCTGATCTTCACTGAGCGCTTTGAGGCTAAATTGGTCACCTTCCCCAACTTCAACGACAAGGGCGGCTTCAACACAAAGGCCATGAAGAAGGCCCTTGACAGCATCAAGGAACAGAAGATCACAATTCTGCTGAACTTCCCGAACAATCCTACAGGCTATTCGCCCACAAGAGCCGAGGCCAATGCAATAGTCAGGATACTCACCGACAAGGCTGAGGAAGGGCACAAGGTCATTGTCATAACAGATGATGCCTATTTCGGGCTTTTCTATGAAAACAGCATCTTCAAGCAGAGCCTGTTTGCAAAGCTGTGCGACGCCCATCAGAACCTTCTTGCCATCAAGACCGATGGAGCCACCAAGGAGGAGCTGGCCTGGGGCTTCAGGACAGCCTTCATAACCTATGGCTCCAAAGGCCTGACCGAGGTCCAGCTTGGAGCCTTGGAGCAGAAGACTCTTGGACTGGTTCGCTCCAGCCTTTCAAGCTGCTCTACTCCTTCGCAGAACATCATCCTGAAGGCTATGAGCGACAAGCACCACGACAAGGAGAAGAAAGCAGCCCTGATGATCCTGAAGGACCGCTACCTGACGCTGAAAGCCGAGCTGCTCAAGCATAGCGATTCCAGCGACCTCTCCCCCCTGCCTTTCAACAGCGGCTACTTCATGAGCTTCTGGACAAGATGCAATGCCGAGGACCTGCGGCAGAAGCTGCTTGATGAGCTTGCCACTGGAGTGATATGCCTTGACGAGCATCATATCAGGCTTGCATACTCAAGCGTCCGCCAGGAAGACCTTGGCGTTCTGATCGACAACCTGTACAAGGCAGCTTCCCTTCTCTGATGGAAGAGGTCCTCAGGCTCCTGCGCCCATATGCTGATGAACAGATGGCTGCCTTCTCAAGAAGGCTCATCCCTACAGCCTCCTCTCAGATCCTAGGCCTCAAGACACCCCAGATAAGAGAGGTGGCGAGGCTTGTCTCCAAGGACCCTGATCTAGCAAAGGCCTTCCTTGACGAGCTTCCTCACCAGGCCTATGAGGAATACCAGGTGCATTCATTCCTGCTTGCCAAGCTCACAAGCCTCGACGAGGCCTTCAGCCGTCTTGACAGCCTGCTGGAATATGCAGACAGCTGGGCTGTCACAGATTCCATCAAGATCCCGCTCTTTAGCAAGAACCTTGAGAGAGTCCATGAGAAGATCCTTTGCTATCTGGCTTCCGACAGGGAGTACACAAGGCGCTATGCCATCGTGACTCTCATGTGCCTGTTCCTGGAGGACAGCTTCCAGGAGGAGGATCTGCATCGCATAGCAGCTCTTGAGGATGACCGCTACTATGTGAACATGGCAAGGGCCTGGTATTTCTGCGAGGCTCTTATCAAGCAATATGACAGTGCAGTGGCTCTTCTGGAGCAGAGAAGGCTCTGTTCCTGGGTCGCCAACAAGACAATACAGAAGGCAATCGAGTCCTTCCGTATTGCAGAAGAGAGAAAGAGCTACCTCAGAACGCTTAAGATCAGGTAAACAGGGATCGCTGGAAGCTGATAGGCCTCCTGTTGTCCTTCAGGACCTTCTCCATGAAGGACCTGTCAAGGTCAAGGTCATATGCAATCTTGACAACGAGGTCCTCTGGAAGGAGATTCTGCTCTGCAAACAGGTATATCAAGGCTTTTTCGGCTATCAAATCTGGCTTGAGGGCATTCATTGTGATATCCACATCGCTTCTTGTCCTGCTTCGCTGGAAGAGCCTTTTGTACAGCTCGGATCTCTTCATGTCGCCCTTTATTGCAGCAAGCTCTGTCACCAGGGCCTTGCTGTCGCCTCTGGCGGCAGCCTCTCCAAGGGGCTTGAGGCAGAAGAAGGTGTACTCCTTTCCTGGCAGGTAGTGATGCTGATCGCAGCGTGCAGCGTAGTTAGGCGAGATGGAGCCCTGCTTCTCCGCGTCTCCTCCCACCATTATCAATGGATCGAAGTATAGAGCGGGACATTCCTCACCGTTGACATTGTAGTAGCGATAGGTATAGAAGGCGGAATTAAGGCACTGATGGTGATCGCAATAGGCAGTCAGCGGAATGACATCCGTGGCTATCTCAAGCATAAGACGGGCAGTGGAATTGAAGATGTCCCTGCGAAAGTTGAGTATCAAGGTCGGGAAGATGAACATCACCCCTCTTTCGATGCTGTGATTGCGAACCACGTAGGCAAGCCTTTCGTCGAAGAAGGAAGCCTCATCAATGATGAAGGTTCCTACACCTGGGTTGTCCTCGAGCACCTGCTCAAGGCCAAAGGAATCGCTGATGCGAGCTATGCTGGAGCCGCACCGGACATAGCCGGAGCGATAGGCAAGCGCGTCTTCTGGGTAATCAGTGAAGCGATCGCCGTCGATCTGGGATCGAACGAAGAAGACCTTTCGCCTGTCCACCTCGCCCGTACTGGTCTTTTGAGCCACCTCAGAGCCCTTCTGAAGGGCAACTGCAGCATCTCTCCAGACACGGGCGCTGAACTCGGTCTTCCCCGATCCCATAGGACCGATGACAAGGACCCTTCTTCCTGGGGTCTCGAAATCGAAATGGGTGAAGGTCTGATGCACTGTCAGAGTCGGGAATCCCAGGCTCTTGAGAAAGTCCTCAGAGCTTTGGGCCGTCTCAATTCTTGGCATCGGAGGCTCCACTTAGAATGGCGATGCCTGCGCTTGCTCCTATGCGGGATGCTCCGGCATCGATCATGGCCTTGGCTGCCTCATAGGTTCTTATTCCACCAGCCGCCTTGACTCCGATGTCCGCTCCTACAGTCTTTCTCATCAATGCTACATCCTCGACCTTGGCTCCTGAAGTGGAGAAGCCTGTTGAGGTCTTCACGTAATCAGCGCCAGCTGCAACTGCAAGCTTGCATGCAGTGACCTTCTCCTCATCGGTGAGAAGGCAGGCCTCGATTATGACCTTCAGAAGCGTCTTGCCGCAAGCAAGCTTGACCTGGTGAATGTCCTCCTGGACCTCTTCAAGGCGCCTGTCCTTCAAGAAGCCTACATTTATGACCATGTCGATCTCGGTGGCTCCATCCTCAATTGCGCACTTGGCCTCATAGGCCTTGGCCTTGGTGGCCATGGCTCCAAGCGGGAAGCCTACTACGACGCAGGTGCTGACGCTCGAGCCCTTCAAGGCCTTTGCACAGTAGGACGCATAGCATCCATTGACGCAGACGCTGGCAAAGTCATACTGCCTGGCTTCCTGGCAAAGCTTCTCAATTGAAGCAAGGCTTGCATTGGCTGCAAGAACCGTGTGATCGATGTATTTTGATAATTTCATGTTGCACTCCTGGCCCAAGGATAATCCATTATCACCTTTATTGCAACTTTGCTTTATAGCCCAATCAATGCTATCCTAGGGACATGATAAACATAAAAGCAAGCTTCAGCCAGGAAAAAGGAGAGTTCATGACAGAGAAGGGAATCTCCCATGAGCTATATAAGGATGCAGGACCCTATGACTATCTTATCGGAGCCTTGTCAGGCTGCCTTTACAAGACTTTTGCAGACATCGCGCAAAAGATGCGTGTAACCTATGACTCCATCACGATGAACATACAGGGCGAAAAGCGAACCGAGACTCCGACTACCCTGAGCACTTGCCATCTTGAGATCAAGGCCTATGGCGCCAGCGATCAGGAGAAGCTTAAAAACGCCTTTGAGAAGGCCACCAGGTATTGCTCCATCTATTACACCTTGAGCCAGGTTGCCAAGATGACCTGGTCGATAAGCTTCTGATGCAGCTTGTCAGCGAAAGGGAGTTCGCAAGCTTCCAGGCCCCAGAGCATTGCGTAATAACCTATCTTTTCCGTGAGGGCGAA
>JAQVSP010000168.1 GCA_028700425.1 Sphaerochaetaceae bacterium
CTCCACAATCAGGAACTTCGATGCCCTCAACGATGTGAACAATCTCATCGACAGCGGACGTGCCATACATGATGCAGGCCTTCGCCATGAGGTGACAGTCACTATGATGGCTCTCCCTCCAAACGCAAAGGGAGCTCATGATCCAGACTTCTACGAGGGAGTTCTTCGCAAGATCCTGGATGCTGGAATCCCATTCGACTCTGTGTGCTTCAAGGATGCAAGCGGCACATCCACTCCTCGTGTGGTCTACGAGACCATCAAGAGAGCCCGCAAGCTGCTTGGCGCTGACATGAACCTCGTCTTCCATAGCCACGAGACAGCAGGATGCTCCATTCAGCAGTACATGAATGCTCTTGATGCTGGTGCATCACAGGTTGACCTCTCCATGAGCCCATGCTCAGGCGGAACCTGCCAGCCAGACATCATCACCATGTGGCATGCTCTTCGCGGCACCGACTACGACCTTGACATCGACATCAGCAAGGTCCAGGAAGCCGAGAGAGTCTTTGAGGATTGCATGAAGGACTACTTCCTGCCTCCAGAGGCCACAATGGTCAATCCAAACATCCCGTTCTTCCCTCTTCCAGGCGGAGCTCTCACTGCAAATACCCAGATGCTCAGGGACAACAATCTCATGGACAAGTACCCACAGATTGTGGAGGCCATGGGCGAGACCGTCGAGAAGGGCGGCTTCGGAACCTCTGTCACCCCAGTCTCCCAGTTCTATTTCCAGCAGGCATTCAACAACGTCATGTTCGGACCTTGGAAGAAGATTGTGGAAGGCTATGGAAAGATGGTCCTTGGCTATTTTGGCAAGACACCAGTCGCTCCTGACCCAGAAGTTGTAAAGATCGCTGCCGAGCAGCTCAAGCTTGAGCCGACAGAGGAGAAGTGCGCTGACATAAACGACCGTGACCCGAAGAAGGGCAAGGCCGCAGCAATCGAGGAGCTGAAGAAGAACAGCCTGCCTATTACAGACGAGAACATCTTCATCGCCGCATCCTGCAAGGAGAAGGGAATCCTCTTCCTGACAGGCAAGAGCCGCGTCAACGGAATGCGCGTGAATGAAGCCAAGAGCGAAGTGAAGAGTGAAGCCAAGAAGGAAGCAGCCAGCGCCTACACAGTCACTGTCAATGGCAACTCCTATGCTGTCCAGCTTGAAAACGACAGGGCTATTGTCAACGGAGTCTCCTATCCTCTCAGCGTGAAGGAAGGCATCGATGCCGCTTCTCAGCCAGCAGCCGTCGCAGCTCCAGCTGTCTCATCAGCACAAGCTGACATCGTCGCTCCAATGCCGGGCCTGGTGCTCCGCACTGAGATCAAGGTCGGCCAGGCTGTAAAGAAGAATCAGCTTGTGATGGTCATGGAAGCCATGAAGATGGAGAATGAGATTTTCGCTCCATGCGACGGTGTCATCACCTCCATCAACGTGAAGAACGGAGACCAGCTTCAGAGCGGAGACGTGCTTGCTGTCATCGGCGGCGTAGCAGCTCCAGTTGCTCCGGCTGCTCCAGCTGCTCCAGCAGCCCCGAAAGCAGCTCCAGCCTCTCAGGCAGCTCCAGCAGCTCCTGTTGCAGCGGCCCCAGTTGCCGGCGGAACTACAGTCAAGGCTCCAATGCCGGGCCTTGTGCTTCGCATTGAGGCAAAGGTAGGCCAGAAAGTCAAGAAGAACGAGCTTGTGATGGTCATGGAAGCCATGAAGATGGAGAACGAGATTTTCGCTCCATGCGAAGGTACAGTGACCCAGATCCTCGTAAGCCAAGGCCAGCAGCTCAGCAGCGATGACGGGCTCATGATAATTGGCTAAGGGAGATAACAAGAATGCTTAATGCTTTACAGAACCTTGCCCAGTCGACTGGAATCGCCGGTTTCCTCGGAGCCGGCGGGTTTGGCTGGGGAAACGCAGTCATGATCCTTGTTGGATTCCTGCTTCTCTACCTTGCAATCAAGAAGGGCTTTGAGCCGCTTCTCCTTGTCTGCATCGGAATGGGCTGCATCCTGTCCAACATTCCTCTTGCCTATATCGCTGGCGTTGATCCAAGCAACAATGCCTCAGGCTTCATAAAGATCCTGTTTGAAGCGGGAATAGACTCCGGGCTCTTCCCGATTCTCATCTTCATGGGTGTCGGAGCAATGACAGACTTCGGTCCGCTGATCGCCAATCCAAAGACACTTCTTCTTGGAGCAGCCGCTCAGCTTGGAATCTTCATAGCCTTGATTGGCGCCCTCTTGCTCAGCTTCATTCCTGGAATCAACTTCGACCTTTATGCCGCAGCTTCCATCGGAATCATCGGCGGAGCCGATGGACCGACAGCCATATATGTGACAAGCCGCCTTGCTCCAGAGCTTCTTGGCTCAATTGCAGTGGCAGCCTACTCCTACATGGCCCTGGTTCCCATCATCCAGCCACCTATCATGAAGGCTCTCACCACAAAGGAAGAGAGGCTTATCAGGATGGAGCAGCTCAGGCCAGTCTCCAGGCTTGAGAAGATCATATTCCCACTGGCAGTCCTTACTCTCAACGCCATACTTCTTCCGTCAGCGACTCCTCTCATTGGAGCCTTGATGTTCGGAAACCTGGCTAAGGAGTGTGGATGCATCAATCGCCTCAGCGACACCATGCAGAACGCCTTGATGAACACTGTCACCATCTTCCTCGGCCTGGCTGTTGGATCCAAGATGGAGGCATCTCACTTCCTGAACCTCAATACACTGGGCATACTGTTCCTCGGAGCAGTCGCCTTCTCACTGGGCACCGCAGGTGGAGTGCTTCTTGGCAAGCTCATGAACAAGCTGTCTCCGAAGCATCCAATCAATCCTCTCATTGGAGCCGCTGGAGTTTCAGCAGTTCCCATGGCAGCCAGGGTTGCCAGCAAGGTCGGCCAGTCAGAGGATCCTCAGAACTTCCTTCTCATGCACGCCATGGGACCGAACGTAGCAGGAGTCATCGGAAGCGCTGTTGCAGCAGGAGTGCTGATTGCATCTGTTCCTGTCATAAGCGCAACCCACCTCATTTTCTAGATAAAGCCATAAGGTTTCGAGAAAGGGCCCAGCGATGGGCCTTTTTTCGTATCTTGAGATAAACAGCCTTAAGTGCTAGTCTTAGCTCATGAGCCAGATTTTCATCACGGGACATCGCAATCCAGATATGGACAGTGTATGTGCAGCATACGCCTATGCAAGGCTTAAAAGCCAGCTTGACAGTCTCAACACCTACACACCCATCAGATGTGGGCACCTTAACAAGAACACCAAGGCGCTCTTTGAACGCCTTGGAGCTGCAAGCCCTCAGTACTGGAAGGATGCAAGGCCAAGGGTCTCAAGCGTCATGAGAACATCTGATGAGATCTCACTGGCTCCCGATGATCCTGTTGGCAAGCTCATAGCTCTCTTCTCCGATTCTCAGCCTTCTGTAGTGCCCGTAGTCAAGGCCGATCAGCTGGTCGGCCTTTTAAGCCTGGATGACATAACCGTCTTCTTTCTCAAGGACAACCTTGGCAAGAGACCCATCTACCACTTCCACACCTCAAGCTTCGGCAAGGTCATGC
>JAQVSP010000169.1 GCA_028700425.1 Sphaerochaetaceae bacterium
AAGATCTTCTCTAAGGACTTGCCTTTGGCCAGTTCATCCACCAGCTTGTCAAGCCATCTGATCTTCTGCATGAGAGGGTCTTCAATTTCCTCAACACGGTATCCACAGATCATGCCTGTAATCTTGGGAGAGCTTTTGAAAAAAACGTTGCGTTATGAGCATATGTGTTGTACAATAAGGTTGTTGGGAACGTTCCCAAAAATATTTATGCGGCATGGAGGCAAAGTCAACTCGTGTCTGTGACTATCATTGACGTGGCAAAAGCATCAGGGGTCTCAAAAAGCACAGCATCCCGTGTGCTCTCTAATACTGCCTATGGTGTCAGTGAGAAAGCCAAGAGGGATGTGCTTGAGGCTGCAAGGGCTCTTGGCTACATCAAGAACACCTTGGCCACAGGGCTCAGGACCTCTCACACCCATACAGTGCTGCTAATAATACCCGATATAACCAACAGCTTCTGGGCTGAAGTGGCCCGAGGGGCCCAGGATGTGTTTGACCAGAAAGGCTACTCCCTTTTCCTGGCAAACAGCGACTGGCAAGCCGATAGGGAAAAGCGCTATCTCGAGGTTGCAATTGCCAACAAGGTTGATGCAGTTCTTCTTAATGCACCTGACATCGGACAGATTCAACTTGACAGTCTTCCTTTCCCGATTGTTGAGCTGGGAGACAAGCTTGTTGATGTGGCTCATCCAGTTGTTGGAACAGATACAAGGAAGGCCATCTCAGAAGCCATGGAGTATCTTTGGTCCATGGGACACCGGCGCATAGGAATGATCCTGCCTTCCGGCCCGGAGATTGAGGGAGTCACGAGCATCCGTTACAAGGCTTATGAAGAGTTCTTCAGGTCAAAAGGCCAGGATGTTGACAAGTCCCTTATATGCAAGACACCGTTGACTCTTGAGAGTGGAAGGCTTCAGGCCCATAGAATAGCGGCCCTGCCCGATCGTCCTTCTGCTCTTCTTACAGGAAATGACCTTGTAGCGGTGGGCTTTCTGCAGGCCTGCAGCCAGTTGCACCTTAAAGTGCCCGAGGATATCTCCCTGATGGGCATGGATGACATCCCAGCCGCCTCCATGGTGAGCCCAAGGCTCACTACTGTGGCAAAGCCTCAGCGGGAGATCGGCAAGACAGCCGCCCACATCGCCATTGACCTCATAGAAGGCATGACAAGTCCGGCCAAGACTCTTCTTGAGGCTAATATTATTGAGCGCGAAACAGTAAGGAGGGTCTTATGAAAGAGAAGTCCTTCAAGATACTATCTCCATGTGGAATCCTTGGCTATGGATTTCCTGACGAGTCATTCAACAGAGCCATTGAGATGAGCCCTGATGCCATAGTCGTCGATGCAGGCTCCACCGATGCTGGGCCTCACAAGCTGGGCGCTGGAGTAGCCATAGTCAGCAAGATGGCAGCCAAGAAAGACCTGAGACGCATAATCACAGCAGGCTATAAACTGGGCATACCGGTGATAATCGGATCGGCTGGCGGCAGCGGCGGAGAGGTGCATGTTAAATGGACCCTCGCCATTATCGATGAGATACTCAGGGAAGAGGGCATAAAGGACCTCAAGCAGGCCATAGTCTGGGCTGACATACCCAAGGCAGCGGTGAGAGAGGCCATGAGAAAAGGGGAGGTAGTTCCCCTTGGAACCTCAGTTCCGCAGCTTGAGGAGAAGGCTCTTGAAGAGACCACAGCCATAGTGGCGCAGATGGGCATCGAGCCAATCATCAAGGCCCTTGAGAGCCATGCCGGCCTGATTATATGCGGCCGAGCCTATGATCCAGCGCCTTTTGCTGCAGTTGGAGTCTACAATGGCTATCCCAAGGCCCTGAGCTACCATATGGGCAAGGTGCTTGAATGTGGAGCCTTATGCTGCAATCCAGGCACAACAAAGGACTGCATGATGGGTGAGCTCTTCGAGGATCATTTTGATGTCTATCCAGCAGATCCAAGGCGAAAGTGCAACACCACAAGTGTTGCAGCTCACACCTTCTATGAGAAGGATCACCCTTTCATCCTCCATGGGCCTGGAATCATACAGGATCTTGAGAGGTGCACCTTCGTCCAGAAGGCTGAAAACCGAGTCAGCGTCTATGGATCAGATATGAGAGACAGCGATGGCTACTGGATCAAGCTTGAAGGAGCCAGACTGCAGGCCTACAGGACATTTGTCATAGCAGGCGTTCGCGACCCGATCCTGATATCGAAGCTGGACGAGGTGGAAAAGGCTGTGCAAGCCAGCGTTGAGAAGCAGTATGAGGAGATAGACAGGTCACTCTATACAATCATGTTCTACAACTATGGCATCAACGCTGTTATGGGAGATCTGGAGCCTCTCAAGGATGTTCCCCATGAAGTCGGGGTGCTGTTCCAGGTGGTTGCTTCGACCCAGGAGATAGCAAGCGCAATATGCGCCTCCTTAAGAAGCACGTTTATGCACTACGGCTACGAAGGGCGCAAGGCTACAGCTGGAAACCTGGCCTTTCCGTTTGCTCCCAGCGATGTTGAATTTGGCAAGGTGTTCGAATTCAGCGTCTATCATCTAATGAAGGTAAGCGATCCTTGCTCCTTCTTTCCATTGGAGGCAAGAGAATGACTCGTCTTGTAGAGCTTGCAAAGGTGCTAAGAAGCAAGAACAGCGGTCCATTTGAGATAACGCTTGATGTGCTTTTCGATGACAAGGCCTCTTATGAAAGGGTCAAGAAGAGCGGGGTGATCGACTATCCTGCGATAATGAAGGCCTACAGCCTTCGCAGGCAGGATATCAGCTGCATTGTATTCTTTGACAGCGCCATGGGGGTAAAGATAACCTTCAATCGTCCTATCTCCAGCGGAAGCATGGCTGATAGGGATGTATATGGCGCTCAGCAGCATGCTCCCTTGATGGAGCTGCTTATACCAGAGCAGGAGGAGAGAATGTGAAAAGGAGTCTAGGACAGCGGATAAGCAGCGAGAAGACCTTATATCTGATGCTGCTTCCGACCATCGCTTACTTTGTTGTGTTCAAGGTGATTCCCATCTGGAATATGCGTCTTGCCTTCTATAAGTTCAGCGCTCGCTCTTCATGGGAGTTTGTGGGACTGAAGTACTTTAAGATGATATTCGGCACCTCCTCATTTCTGAATATCCTTAAGAACACCCTGATCATAAGCTTCATGAAATATGTCCTGCTGTTTCCTTTCTTCGCGATCTTTGCAATCATGCTAAACGAGATTGTCAGCAATCGCTTCAGAAAGACAATCCAGGTTATCAGCTACCTGCCTCATTTTCTCAGCTGGGTTGTAATAGCAGGAATCTGGATATCCATGCTAGGAACAGAGGGTGGGCTCAATCAGCTCAGAGGCCTCTTCGGTGCTAAGGCTGTTGATTTTATGACAGACCGCTCATCCATACGATGGATACTCTTCTTCTGCGAGGGCTGGAGATCCCTTGGCTGGGACTCAATCGTCTACTTTACAGCCATCCTCAGCATTAACCAGTCCCTTTATGAGGCTGTGTCCATAGATGGAGGAGGACGATGGG
>JAQVSP010000170.1 GCA_028700425.1 Sphaerochaetaceae bacterium
TCAGTGCTCTTGAACTCGTAGAGCTTTGCATGGGCTGCATCGTAGCTGATGATCAGAAGAGCAGTGGATGCCTTGCTTATGCTCTGGTCGCCAAACCATTGAGCAAGCAGCCGTGACAGGTTCACTGGTGTGTACTTGGGCTTGAAGAGATGGTTTACCATGCCAAGAAGGGATGAATCCTCCTTGGTGAAGATGAACTGGGCATTGCTTTGGTAGATCTTTGGCAGCTCTGCAAAGTCAATCTGGCCTGGGGCCTCAAGGCTTCTTGGCAGAGAGGATGGAACTGTCAGGGCCAAGGCAAGCAAGCCTCCAGTGGAGGTCCCAGAGATAACATCGAAGTAGCTCTGGAAGGCCTTAGTGTACAGCCCTTGCAGCTTTTCCTGTGTCCTGACTGCACTTTCCAGCGCCACCAGGATCGTGGCTGGGATTATCCCCCTGAGCCCGCCTCCGTCCAAGGATAGGATAAAGCGATTGTCTTTTGGCGGTGCAACAATTTCCTTGTTGCCTTTTTTAAGGAATAGGGGTAGTCTCATGCACGTCATTGTATCAAAATATCAACCATGGTCAAGGAGTCGAAAGAATGATAGCCGAGTATGGCGCTTGCAGGCTTTGCCCGAATCTCTGTGAAGTGGACAGAAGCAGAAGCAAGGGCTTCTGCGGCTGCTCTGATGTATGCACCATAGCATTCTCCGGCCTTCATAGAGGTGAGGAGCCGCCGCTTTGCGGGGCCAAGGGCTCTGGGATGGTTTTCTTCACAGGATGCCCTCTCAGATGCCAGACCTGCCAGAACATGCAGATATCCCGTCCAGGCTTCAATGCAGCCCCAAGCTATGATGAAGACCAGCTGTCTCAGCTGTTCATAGATCTTCAGGAGCAGGGCGCTGCAACCCTTAACCTGGTTACTGGAACCCAGTTCATCCCGACCATAAGGCTTGCCCTTGTCAAGGCAAAGGCCATGGGGCTCAAGCTGCCTGTTGTATGGAACTCCTCTGGCTATGATAGCATCGAGGCAATCAAGACAATAGATTCCCTTATAGACCTTTATCTTCTTGATGTGAAGACTATAGACAGAGACGTTGCGAAGGCTTTCTGCAGGACTGAGCGATATGTAGATGTAATCAAGCCCCTGATGGATTATCTGACAAGCGCATCTCCACGTACCGTTGTAAGGCCGGGCAGGATCAAGGGCATTCTGGTCCGTCACCTGGTTTTCCCAGGCACCACCGATGCCTCCTTGCGTTTTCTCAAGTGGTTTGCCGAACAAGGCTACAAGGACAGCTGCTATCTGTCCCTGATGGTTCAATTCGTGAGTCCTGACCCATCCAAAAGCTACCCAGATATCAGCAAGGCTGACTATGAAAGGCTTAGTGATGCGCTGGAGGCGCTTGGCATTGACAATGGCTTTGTCCAGGAGTATGGAGACCCCAGCACAAGAGATGAGAGGCTATGGCTGCCTGACTTCTATAGGGAGAATCCCTTTGCTCCTGGCTTTGCGGACATCCTGCCTTCCTTCAAGGCCAGGCGGTCTAGCCTATAGTGGTTCCAAAGAACCTCTGGCCCTTGAGGATGCTCATGGTGTTGGCTATGTTGCGTCCATCTGAGCAAATGACCTTGATTCCGGCTTCCTGGGCCTCCTTGGAGGCAATAGGGTCGAATGGAGTGTTCTTGCCTGGAACCCAGCCATCACCGACTATCTTGCGAAAAGCATCCCAGCTGATGTGCTCAAAGGGAACTGCATCGGGGTTCTTTCTTGGATCGTCGCTGTATACCTGGCTTATGTTGGATAGGTTGATGACGAGCTTGGAGCCAAAGCGTCTTGCCAGAAGCACTGCATCCTCATCGCTTGAGAAGCCGGGGTGCCAGCCTCCGGCAACAAGGATCCTTCCATCGAAGGTGAAGCTTGCGGTTGGGTCTGTGACCAGGTCATTGCGGCAATAGTCGCCGAAGACCGCCTTCACCAGCTCACCGTTGATGTGAGTGGCCCTTATGCCAAGCCAGTCCGCCTGAGAGGCGCTTGCCTTCTGGCAGACAGCCTTGTATGCATTCTGATAGGTTCTTGCAACAGATCCGCCGCCGCAGACAAGTATCAGGCGCCTTGATTCATCCTCTTCAAGATACGCTGATATTGCATTCTTGAAGCTCTTGAGGAACTCTGTGTTCACACCATCGGGAGCTATTATAGATCCCCCTACGCTGATTACCACCAAATCCATTTCAATCTCCTTGGGGGAAGAATACCTTTATCGGCATGCTTTGTCGACTGCTGTTGGCAAGAAAGATGTGGATCATTATCTTTCTGGAATGAAAAAAGAGGGTGTCCAGCGACACCCTCCAAAGCCTTTCAATGATCTAGATTGAAGCCTAGATTGCAGTGGAAAGCACCGTATCAACAAGCTGAAGGTTAATCTCGCACTTTCCATAATCAGCGGAATTAATGCCACCAATGATGCTTCCATCGCAACTTGCGATTCCTGCTGTGCGGGTGTAGTTGAACTCGGCGGCTGCAGTCAGGCCGGTTGTAGCATCGCTTGTCGCGCATATGTATACAGCAAGCTTGTACTTGGCAGACCAGTCTCCCGACTCGTTGATCTGCACGCTCTTGGCTTCAAGAGCGACCAGTGTCCTGGTTCCAAGCGCGCTGAGCAAGACAGCCTGCTTTACGTCAAAGGACTTGGTTGCCTTGTAGTATACAATATTGATGGCCAGCACATCATCTGAGCTGATTCCTGAGAAGGTTGTCTTCTCGGTGTCATCTGTGACATTCAGGGTGATTTCATGCCCAAGAATGCTGGCATAGAGCTTTCCGCCTATGATCTCCTGTTCTGCAAAGCCTTCGACCTGAATCTTGGCTTCAGCATTGGAAGCGCTCTTTGACTGGCCTGCGAACTGTGGTGCCATCAAGGTCTCCTTGTCCTTGCAGGAAGTAAAAGCGGTGAGGATCAGCAGCGATGCGAGTAAAACGACAATGATTCTTTTCATTTCTTACCTTCCTATATTGTAGTTTTCATCCCTTACAACAAGCTAGAAAGAGAAAAGATACTGTAATTATTTAACATTGCTGTCATTGTGAAACAAATGGTTAAAACTGTGTAGATAAAGAGTTCAATGCTGCTCCAGCATCTTTTCCTAGCACCTGATGAAATATGATGCTCAATATTCATTCATTCCCATTACATCTTTATTCATTCAAGTCCTTAAGATCTTCTCTAAGGACTTGCCTTTGGCCAGTTCATCCACCAGCTTGTCAAGCCATCTGATCTTCTGCATGAGAGGGTCTTCAATTTCCTCAACACGGTATCCACAGATCATGCCTGTAATCTTGATGGCGTTCGGGTTTACCTGCGGTGCCTCCTGGAAAAAGGTCTCGTAATCAACATTCTTTATAAGCTCTGCTTGCAATCCGGCATCATCATAGCCTGTAAGCCGGCAAATCACAGCATCAACTTCAGTCTTGCTGCGATTCTTGCGTTCAGCCTTTTGGACGAGAAGCGGATAAACACGAGAGAAG
>JAQVSP010000043.1 GCA_028700425.1 Sphaerochaetaceae bacterium
TAAGTTAAGCCTTTCATTTAGATAAATCAATGTTGACTCTGCACAATTGTAGTCTTCGTCTAGATAAAGGCTTCTGATCCTGTCTTCTGTCATATACTCTCCATGCATGTGGCTCAAGGGATGCAGAGCCAAAGCTTTCTGATGAAAGGCTGGCTTCATAGCATTCTCTAGCATCAGCTGAATATAATATAACCATAGCAGGTCTTGCACTCAAGCGCAAAATCATCTAGCCGGCGCTTCACTGCCAAGACCTCGATGCCCTCGCACAGGCTTGCAGTTCTCAGCTATTCCAGGAATATCGCCTCATAGCCCTCAAAATAGGCAAGAAGGTCCTTTGCCTTCTGCTCACCAAGCAGGAAGCAGGCTGTTGAAAGCCCATCGCAGATCATGGATGATTCGCCGATAATGCTCACAGCCCTGTACTCATAGCTTGATGGCCACCCGGTTCTGGCATCAAGGATGTGGTGGTAAAGCACTCCGTTCTCAGTGAAGGATCTCTCGTAGACCCCGCTTGTGACCACGGACTTGTTCACCGCTTCCACGACGCGCTCATAGCTTCCTCTTGGCTGGGATGGGTCCTGAAGCCCAATTCGCCAAGGATTGCCGTCATAGGAGCCAAGGCAGTATATATTGCCGCCAAAATCCAGGAGAGCGGATTCTATTCCTAGCTCCTTAAGAATCCTGGCTGCCAGGTCTGCAGCATAGCCCTTGCCTATGGCCCCAAGGCTTAGGGCCATGCCCTCTCTTTCAAGCCTAGCCCAGTAAAGGCCTTCTTCAGACTTAAGAAGGAGTCCTTTGTAGCCCACAAGGCGCAGCTTCTCCTCTATTTCGGAGTCTGCCGGCTTGTGCTGGGACTCGTTTCCAAAGGCCCACAGCTTGCTTACAGGCTCCACTGTAACATCAAAGGCCCCATCAGTGAGACTGGAAAGCTCTTGAGCAAGAAGAAGCATTTGATAGGTGTCCTCACTAACCTGCACCCAAGCCTTCCCAGCGCTATCGCGAATCTGGCAGATCTCGCTGCCATCAACAGTTGCACTTATCCTGCGCTCAAGGTCATAAAGAGCATCCCAGGCTGAAGAGATATCCTTGCTGCCCTCTGCAGTGATGGTGCATACGGTGTCGAAGAGGAACCTTGAATCGCTTTGGTAGGACGGCTTACATGAAGAAAGGCACAAAACGGCAAGCAGAATAAGCAATGCCCTTCTCACATCTGGCTCCTAAGCGGGCAGCATGCCCCCTTTGCTGTGCAATTCAGGCTGGCTGCCCTTGAGGCGAAGTCAAGGATCTCCTGGTCTGAGACCTCCTCCCCATCAAGGCGCTCCTGAAGCCTTACAAGAACCGCGGCGCTGAAGGCGTCTCCACATCCGATGGTGTCTACTACCTCCACTTTCGGGCTGCTTGAATGAAGAGCCCTTCCATCCTTGAAAAGCCAGTCCGCTCCATCCTTGTCAGTAATGATGAGGCTGTTCTTGCAGCAAGCCAGAACTTCCGAGGCTTTCATTCCGATATACCTAAGGTCCTCATCGGAGAGCCTTACAATGTCGCTTATGGAGCAGAGCTCCCTGAATAGAGCTCGATAGGAATCCCAGTCATCAATGAAAGCCGGCCTCACATTGGGGTCGAACATTACAAAGGACACCTTTGAAAGCTCCTTCACAGCCTCGACAATGGATGGCTGGATCAGAATGCCAACCGAGCCAAACAAGGTGAAGTCTGTATTCTCAACCAAGGAAATAGAATCCAGGATCTCTTTTTTGGAAAGCACGGTGGCTGCGCTTCCCTTGAACTCAAACTCATAGGAGGCAGATCCATTAGCATCGATTCTTGCAAAGGCCTTCATCGTCGGTTCAGGCCTATTGACAAGATCCGGATCGAATATGACGCAGCTCTCTATCAGGCGCTGCATGAGCATGCTGCCCCACTGGTCAGAAGATAGGGCTCCTACATATATGGCCGGCCCGTCCAGCCTGCTGGCTGCAAGGGCTGAATTGAAGGCCGAACCGCCAGGGCATGCAGCTCCATCAACTATATCGACAAGGCTTTCGCCTATGCAGATTATCATAGATAGCGCCTCTCATCCTTGTCCTTGATCTTTGCTACCACCTCAACATATTCCTTTGAAGGGCTCATGCTGATCTTTGGCAGCAGAACCTCTTCAATCTGGAAAAGACCTAGCTCGCTGTCCATCTTTACGCTGATGCGAATTGGATGGTCCTTGCCCTTGCTTATATCCACCCCTTCGATGGAAGCAGCGCTGAACTTGTGTATGTCTCCGCTCTGAGGGGCGGTATTCATGCTTATTGGGATTCTTGATCTGCCCTTTGTCATGTCGCAGCCGTCGGCAATCAGGATCAAGCCAGCTTCAATGGAATGAATCCGCCTTGTTGCCATATGGCCGACTATGCATTCAGTTGACATGCAGCTTATGACCGCCTTTCTCTTGTTGGAGATCTCAAGGGCCTCAAGAAGGCGCTCTATGATCGGCCTAGCCATAAGCGAGCTATAGAGCTCATGGTCCTGGCGGCCTATGCTCATGCCTATGTCGTGAAGAAAGGAGCCAAGCAGTATGGCGCAGGCGCTGTCGTCATAGCTTCCCTGCTCCTCTGCTTCCAGGCATGTCCTTATTCCTGCCTGACGAAGCAGGTCAAGCATGACAATGCTGTTCAGGGCTACCTGGCGCATATGAACCGGGCCATGATCATTGAATCCAAGACGCTTGATTGACACGTTGTTGGCATAGTCCTGGATATCCTGTATCTGTTCATCCGCGATGAGCGCGACTGCAAGCTTGTGAGCTTCTGACTTGCTGTCAAGAAGTCCAAGCAGCTTCTTTTCCAATGACATTTCCTTTGGTGATTTCATGACTTAAGCATAACGCAAGTTCAAAATATAATAAAGAGGATAAAGAAAGCTGATTTTTTATATTCAACATTTTTCATTCCTTTCTTGGATTGTTTTGATTATTTATTTAATTATGCTTATCAAGATCCAGACAGCAGGACAGAAGAAACGCCTCAACTGAAATATTCCAATCTATTTAGTAACTTTTTTTCGTTTAATATGTTAAGATGAGTGACGAGCAGCAAAGCTCAAGGAGAGGGACTTATGAAGAAACTTTTAGCTGCATTGCTTTTAGCAGCAATATTGCCGGCTGTTGCGTTTGCCGGCCTTATAGACGTAGGATTCGGAACCAACATCAGCACAGTCCAGACTGTATCCGAGACCTTTGAGGGCTTTGACGCTGTCAAGCTTGGATTTGGACCAGAGGCTAGGCTAAAGATATTCTTCATTGAACTCAATGCCAAGGCTGTCCTCAATGCCAACCAGGAAGATGTCCTGATGCTGCACGGAACAGTAGGTGCAAGCCTTTGCCTGGAAGCCGGGCCCTTTAGGATCGGTGTGGGAGCCCAGTCTGAAGGCATTGTATTTGGGAGCATGAACGGAGAGCTGATAGGGCCGAACTTCATCAGCAGCCAAGATTTTGAAAGGTCAATCTTTGAGAATTTCAATGATACCTACCTTTATCTTAGGGCAAATGCAGACATAAAGCTGGGCAGGCTTCTGCTTGGAGTTGACTACATCGTTCCGACAGATTTCCTGTTTGGCGCTGCTGAGAAGGATTTCTCCTTGCTTCTTCCACAGGACTGGGCAGCAGGCAAGCTTTCCATCTCATTGCTCTACTGCTTGTTCTAGACAATTCATGACTGCATCAAAGGAGGCTTTTCAGCCTCCTTTTTTTATCAACAGCTAAAACCAGCTTTTCTACGGTCCTTGTCCATTATCAAGCCTAGAGCGATATGGCTGAATTCAAAGCCTTGGCAAGTTGTTGCTCAAGGTCTTCAATCTGGATTGATATGCATTCTTCTTCCTTTGTCAAGAAGAGTGGTTTAGCATGGCATGAAATGGACATTAGGCTGGATTTGTAATAGGATTAAGCAACACTTAGGCCCCTTTGAAAGGGCAAAGGAAGATAATATGGAAGAGACAAGGAACTTCATCGAGAAGATCATCGAGGATGATCTAGCAAACAACAGAGTGCCAGATGGAAAGATCAGGACACGCTTCCCACCAGAGCCCAACGGCTATCTGCACATCGGCCATATAAAAGCCATTTGCGTGGATTTCGGAATGGCTCAGAAGTATGGCGGAACATGCAACCTTCGTCTTGATGACACCAACCCTGCAAAGGAAGACAACGAGTACATCGACTCTATCAAGACCGATATCAAGTGGCTTGGCTTTGACTGGGGAAAGAACGAGTACTATGCCTCCGATTATTATCAGCAGCTTTATGAAATCGCCCTTGACCTGATCAGGAAGGGCCTTGCCTATGTGGACAGCCAGACTCCTGAGGAGGTGAAGCTCAACAGAGGCACCCTCACAGCGCCAGGGGTCAACAGCCCAGACAGGGATCGCAGCATTGAGGAGAATCTCAGGCTCTTTGATGAGATGAAGCGCGGAATGTACCCAGAAGGCAAGTATCTTCTTCGTGCAAAGCTGGACATGGCAAGCCCAAACATAAACATGCGCGACCCTGCCCTCTACCGCATCAAGTACGCCACTCATCCTCGCACTGGAGACAAGTGGTGCATCTATCCGATGTATGACTTCACCCATCCTATCAGCGATGCCATTGAAGGCATCACCCATAGCTTCTGCACCCTCGAGTTCGAGGATCATCGTCCAGCCTATGACTGGGCCTGCACCATAGACGGCATTGAGCATGCACCTCACCAGTATGAGTTTGCCAGGCTGAACATCAGCTATTTCGTTCTCTCAAAGCGCAAGCTTCTACAGCTTGTCCAGCAGAAGATAGTCAGCGGCTGGGACGATCCCAGGATGCCGACAATAAGCGGAATCCGAAGAAGAGGCTACTCTCCAGAATCCATGAAGGATTTCGTATCAAGGGTTGGGCTTGCGAAGGTTGAAGGCCAGGTGGACTACTCCTTGATGGAGTTCTGCGTCAGGGAGGATCTTAACAGGAGGGCAAGGCGTGTCATGGCAGTCCTCGATCCAATCAAGCTGATCATCGACAATTATCCTGCGGACAAGACAGAGTTCTTTGATGCTGAGAACAATCCAGAGGATCCTGATTCAGGCACGAGGCCGATCAGCTTCTCAGGCGAGGTCTACATCGAGCGCGAGGACTTCATGGAGGTCCCGCCGAAGGGCTATCACAGGCTTTACATCGGCAATGAGATCCGTCTTAAGCATGCCTACTACGTCACAGCAACCTCCTGCGAGAAGGATGCTGAAGGCAATGTGACTGCAGTTCATTGCACCTACGATCCAGAAAGCCGTGGCGGAGCCACTGCTGATGGACGCAAGGTCAAGGGAACCAGCCACTGGGTGAACGCCAAGGACTGCCTCAAGGCAGAGGCAAGGCTTTATGACAAGCTCTTTGCTTCAGAGAACCCAGGCTTTGCTACCGGCAACTATCTTGATGACCTTAATCCAGACAGCCTGATTGTCAACAGCGTCGCGGTTGTCGAGACAAGCCTCAAGGATTCCAAGCCAGGCGATTATCTGCAGTTCATACGAAATGGCTACTTCACCCCAGACATTGACTCTACAAGCGAGCACCTTGTCTTCAACAGGACTGTGACCTTGAAGGATTCCTGGGCCAAGACCAAGGAGAAGATGGGCCTATAGCCCAAGAAGGAGGAAGAGTGGACTATTTCTTTGAGACTCATTGCCATGTGATGAACCTGAGCCACCCCAATTTCATAAACCTTATGGGGATGATTCAGGCAGGCACTGTGGATTTTCTTCAAAGCGGAGTCCTCTCAACCTCCTATCTTCTGACTGCCTCAAACTTAAGGGGCAATGCACTGCTTTATTCGGTCATGAACACCCTGTCAGCCTTCGAGCAAGCCATAGGGCGCACCTTTGCCATGATGGAGAAGGACCTTGGCGGGTTCTACCTTCCCCCTGCTGACAAGGACACGCCGACTTATATCCACGATGGGGCTTTCAGCTTCAGGGGCAAGACCTACTCCAAGCTGGCTCTCTGTCCTCTGCTCATGGACTTCTCAAAGAATCCTGTTCAGTGGAATAGCGTCTATTACACCTATGAACAGGAGGAGAAGATCACAACCTATGCCAACGACACTCTCGATGGCATAGACCAGTACCGCAAGGAGAATCCCAACGGCCTGCTCGAGTTCTTCCCCTTCATCGGCATCAATCCCCCAGTGCATGATGCCTCCTTCATAGAGAACCTGCTTTCCACCTACATAAACACCACACTTGATAAAACCAAGGAGACTGGCAAGAAAAGATTCTATGGAATCAAGATCTATCCTCCACTTGGTACCAATCCTTGGCCGGACAAGCCAAAGGAGATGGACAAGGTCAGGCTTATCTACGACTTCTGCCAGGCCAACAGGATACCCATCATAACCCATTGCGACAACCAAGGCTTCAGAGGGCTGTCCGTCAAGGAAAGCTGGCATAACTCCAGTCCTGCAACATGGGAGAATGTGCTGAAGGCCTACCCTGACCTCTATCTTGATTTTGCCCACGTTGGCTACCAGTATAGCGTTGCAGACGATGTGAAGAAGTCACTCCCGATTCCGCTTCCTCTTACAGGGGAATGGACACGCAAGATTCTTGAGCTCATGTCAAGCTATCCCCATGTCTACTCAGACATATCGTTCACAGGCTGCATGCCCGACTTCTACCACAGGCTCAAGGCCACCCTTGCCCAGGAGAAGGATGAAAGCCTTATAAGGCGCTTCATGTTCGGATCCGACTTCTCAGTCAATCTCATGAAGATACCATCCTACCTCAGCTACTACAACCTGCTGGATTCAAGCCCCATGACCGATGAGGAGGTCCAGCTTATCTGCCATGACAATCCCTTGGGCTTTCTAGGCTTGCGATGATAAGCCTTGAGATAGCCCAGGACAAGGACAGGACATTCTTCCATAATGCCTTCAACATGTACCAAAACGAGCTTGGACAACACACAGGAGAATATAGCTTTCTTGACGAGGAAGGCTTTTTCGACCGAAACACCGTTGACGTCTATTTTGAAGGCAGCAAGGCCGTAAGGCCTTTTCTGATCAAGGACGACGAGAGAAGAATAGGTGTTGTGGTGATCACCACTGCTCCTTGCACAAGGCCAGGCACAGCATTCTGCATCCAGGAGCTGTTTCTCATCGCCTCTTCAAGAGGCAGGGGACTTGCCCTTGAAGCTGTCAGGAAGCTTATCCAGGAATATGACAAGGACCTCTGCCTGCAGGTCCTCAAGCTCAATGAGCGCGCAAAGGCCTTCTGGACCAAGGTCGCAGGATCTCTGTCCATGGCAATTGAGAAAGAGGATGCGGAGGATTGTGA
The DNA here is from genome assembly GCA_028700425.1 of Sphaerochaetaceae bacterium. Lineage (GTDB taxonomy): Bacteria > Spirochaetota > Spirochaetia > Sphaerochaetales > Sphaerochaetaceae > JAQVSP01. The sequence goes on from JAQVSP010000043.1 coordinate 7,342, forward strand.
AACCTGGATTCTCAGAAAGCAGGCCTAGAATAAAGCAATAGCCCGGCAACTCAGCGACGAGCATCTACCGGGCTATTGTCATGGGCAACTATTTAATTCTTTCGCCGCTTATGAACACGCCTTTGATGTTCACATCCTCATCGAAGAGGATCAAGTCGGCTCTTTTCCCGATCTCTATGGATCCGATTGTATCCTGCATGCCTATAAGCATTGCAGGCTGAAGGCTTGTAAGCCTGAACACCTCATCAAGCTTGAGGCCAGCTATCTTGTAGAGAGTCTTCACAAGCCTCTGGCCCGTGGCCACAGAGCCAGCAAAGCAGGTCCTGTCAGGCATCTTGGCTATTGCGTCCTCGACGATGCAGGCAGTTCCGTTGTTTTTCGGGCCAAGTATCGACGGGCCTTCCTTCTCTCCGGCGCCTCTCATGCTGTCAGTGCAGGCTATGATCCTGTCATGCCTCTTGAGCTTGAATATCATCTCCAGCAGCTCAGGGGGAAGATGCATGCCATCGCTTATGAGCTCTATGCAGAGGTCATCGATCAGATATCCGCTCTCCACGGTTCCAAGGACCCTGAATCCGCCTTTTCGGGTTATTGACGACATGCCTGAATAGAAATGGGTCAGCAGCTTCATGCCCATGTCATAGGCTTTGGAGATATCATCATAGGTAGCTGCAGTATGGCCTGCGCTTATGAGTATGCCCTCTCTTGCCAGGGTCTTCATGAAAGCTTCAGCTCCTTCCTTCTCAGGGGCCAGCGACCACCTTCTGATAGAGCCTTCAGCCTTCTGGAGGATAGCATTGTAATGCTCTGGGCTTGGGTTTCGGATATAGCGAGGATCCTGGGCTCCCTTCTGCTCCATGTCAAAGTATGGGCCTTCCATATGGATGCCTTCCATATGAGCATAAGGTCCTCTTGCTTTCTGGGCCTTGTGGAAGTTCTCAAGAAAGAGGAACAGATCATCGTCACTGCAGGTAAGGGCTGTTGGAAGGCAGGTTGTGGTGCCATTGAGCGCCTGGCTGTGAGCGGCGCCAAGGATATCCTCCACTGTCCCATCCATATAGTCGAACCCGCCAGCTCCATGGCAGTGAAGATCCACGACTCCAGGTCCTGCATAAAGCCCCTGTCCATCGAGGGCTTCCTGATCAGCTTCAGCAGCCACCAAGGCCTTGATGATTCCATCCTCGACAAGTATGCTTGTCTTCTGAATCTTGTCCTTTAGCACTGCCTTGACATTCTTGATTATCATTCTATTCACCTTTTCCTGTCTATTTTTAGCATCAGCTCTCTAGATCCTTTGGCTTGACTATGAGGCTTGTCAGCAAGAAGCCGCAGAAGCAGGCTATTGCCAGGCCAAAAGCATAATTGAGCATGTTGACAAGCGGACTATGAGAGCCTGCTGTCATCAAGGGCAATGCAAGCAGCCCTGAGGTTCCCCATCCAGTGGATGAGACCTTTGCTGCTACTATGAAGGCACCGCCAAAGCCCGCTCCTATGCAGGTTGTGACAAAGGCCTTTGGGTGGGGCACACTGACTCCATAAAGCAGGGCCTGCCCTATGCCCAGCATGCCGGGAAAGATCCCGGCTGCAGCTGTTGCAGCCAGATCCGCCATGCCCGCTCTTCTTGCCTTCAGATAGACCGATATGGCAGCTCCCACCTGGCTGGCTCCTGCCATTGCAAGCACTGGATAGAGGGATATGCTTCCTGTGGTCTCAAGCTGCATGGCATAAAGGGCTATGAAGGCATACTGCAGCCCAAACAGCGATGAGGGCAGGAACAAGGCAGAGAATGCATAGCCTGCTATCAGGCTTACTGCAAGGCTGTCATTGGAGTATACGAACTCAATGCCCAGGCATAGGTACTTGCTTATGATGCCGAAAAGCGGCATCAGAACAAGCACATAAGGAATCAAGCATGTGCAGAAGGCTATCATCGGAGTCACAATGCTTCCAATTGTCTTGGGCATTCTGCTTGAAAGCGCCTTCTCTATCACGCTTAGAAGCCAAGCGCCGAAGATGATTGCCATCACCCCTCCGCTTCCTGCCCTGAGTATCGATTCAGCTGGAGAGGCCATGCTGAAAAGGCCGACTGCCTTTGACAGCAGGTTGATCTCATCCAAGCCGGTGATCATGCCCAGCATGCCTCCAAGAATCGGTGTGGCTCCAAAGTTCAAGGCCGCTGAATAGCCTGCCCATGCGCTTAGATAGGCAGTGAAGGCAGTGTTTATCATCGTCAGCAGAGTGTGAACAGAGAACCAGATCGCATTGTCCCTATAGCCAGGGATGGCCTGGGCAAGAAGGGATGCAAAGCCTGCACTCAGGCCTGCAACAATGAAGCCAGGCAGAAGCGGCATGAATATCTGTCCGAGGCGCTTGAAGAAGCCCTTTGTCCTAGCTTCAGCCATTGCAGTTTTCCATGGCCATCATCACAGCCCCTGTTGCAGCATCGTTGATTGGATCTATGCAGGTCTTGCTGGCATCCCGCTGGCCCATCTGGGCTACGAAAAGCTGCCTCATGACAGTGTCGTGGCTTATCAAGCCGCCAAGAAGGGCCACATTGGTCTTTCCAAGCTCAAGCTTGCGGGAAACAGCCATGACCGCATCAACCAGTGCGCTGGCATTCCTCTCGATTATCCCAAGAGCTACGCTGTCGCCATTCTTGGCCGCCTGCTCAACGCAGACAGCCAGGGCGGCCACTGCGCTCTTATCCTGGGAATAGACATAGGTGATTATGTCAGCTCGGGTCTTCAGGCTGAAGGAGCCTGCAATGATGCTGGTTATCTGAGTGTCTGGGCCATAGCCGTCCATGCTCTTGGCAACAGCTGCCAGCCCATCCCGTCCAAGGCCGTATCCGCTGCCTTCGTCGCCGATGAGATGACCCCATCCCCCTGCGCGCTCAAGGCTTCTGTCCTCACCCTTGCCAAAGACTATGGACCCCGTTCCGCTAATGACGCTTATGCCGCTCTTTCCATCCAAGGCTCCCATGAGACCGATCTCATGGTCTCCTACAAGCTTCCAGCTATCTATGCCGGAGCTCTCCATCTTCTGGGCAATCAGGCTGTTCATCACACGATTGCTTGCTCCAGCGGCTCCAATGACCAGGCTTCTGCATTCGCCGATCTCATTGAGAATTGAGCAGATCTGGTCCAAGAGAGTGCAGAATGCAGCTTCCCCGATGCTGTTCAGGTTGAAAGGCCCGAAGGTCTGCTGGCATAGCTCGATGCCATCCAGGCTTCTGCATTTAAGGGTTGTTCTTGTTCCGCCCCCATCAATTCCAGCTGCAAACTTCATATGCTCTCCTAGCCAATGGCATAGCGGACATGGCCCTTTGCGCCTTGAAGACGCTCAAGAGCCTGCTCCTTGGTGCATTGCGCCTCAATCATGACAATGGCGGTCTTGACGCTGCCATCTGCCATCTCCAAGGTTCTTGAAGCAGTCTCCCTATCAACCCCTGTGACAGTCATGACTATGTTCTGAGCTCTTACGTGGAGCTTTGCATTGGACTGCATGACATCCACCATAAGGTTCTCATAGCACTTTCCTATGCCAACCATCGATGCTGTTGTGATCATGTTCAGAACCAGCTTCTGAGCTGTTCCGGCCTTGAGCCTTGTGGAGCCTGTGAGCACCTCTGGCCCAACGACTACCTCAATGGCCAGCTTGGCTGCCTTGCCAACGCTTGAGCCTTCATTGCAGCTTATGGCTGCAGTGTTGCACCCAAGGCTGTTGGCATACTCCAGGCCCCCTATGACATAGGGAGTCCTTCCGCTTGCTGCCAGGCCTACGACAGTGTCCCTGCTGCAAAGCCCTATGGCCTTCAGATCATCTATGCCAAGCTGAGGGCTGTCCTCTGCGCCTTCTACAGCCTTGATGAAGGCTCCCGGTCCTCCGGCTATCAAGCCGACAACCATGGTTGATGGCACGCCGAAGGTCGGAGGGCACTCTGAGGCATCAACTACGCCAAGGCGGCCTGAGGTGCCGGCTCCGATATAGATCAGCCTGCCGCCATTCTCAAAGCTCTGCTTGCACCAGTCAACAACCTGGGCTATCTGCACAAGATGATCCTTGATGGCGATTGGGACCTTGCAGTCCTCGCTGTTCATGAGGCTGACTACCTCTAGGCTGCTCATGCTGTCCATGTTCATGGAGGCGCTGTTGCGCTGCTCCGTTGTCATCCTGCTTAGATCTATAGCCATGCTACGCTTCCTTGAAAAAATGATCCATGGCGCGCCTTGCAGCTGCATCCCAGAACTCCCAGTTGTGAACTCCGTCCCACCCTTCAAAGACAGCATCAGCTCCCTTTGCCTTCAGCTTGGCGCAGAAGGCCTTGCCCTCTTCAAGCAGGCTGTCCTGCAGTCCTGTTGCCATATAGAAGGAAGGAAGCCCGTCAGCCTTGTCAAGCAATGCATCAAGATCACAATCTGGGTCAATGACAATATTGGTACCGAACATGGCCTGGTATTCCCTGTGCCTGGATTCCACTGCAGTGGCATGAACAATGTCTGTCACTGCCGAGAATGCAGCACAGCCCTGGTAGAGCCCTGGATTTGTCAAGGCGCACTTCAAGGCCCCGTAGCCTCCCATGGAAAGGCCCATGATATAGTTCTGGCTTCTTTGGGATGAGAAGCCGAACATGTTTGAGCAAAGCTGCCTAATCTCGCTGGAGACAAAGGTGAAGTACTTAAGCCCCATCTTCATGTCGGTGTAGAAGGATCTCTGGACCTCAGGGATGACAAGTGCGAGGTTATAGGCCCTGGCATAGCGCTCAACGCTGGTATAGCGAGCCCAGCCAGTGCAGTTGTCCGCAAGCCCATGAAGCATGTAGACGACCCTGGCCTGGGAGCTTGGAATGCTCTCAGGCAGGATGACTGTCATGGAGGACCCCATATCCAGGGCTTCTGAACGAAAATCAACTCTCAGGTGCGCCATATCATCTAGCTCCCTTTGTGCATGAGACCAGGTGTCCAGGGGCCACTTCCTCAAGCTTGTGGCTGACCTTGCATGCCTCTGTTGCATAGGGGCAGCGAGGAGCGAATCGACAGCCTGGGGCTGGATTGATCGGGCTTGACACCTCTCCGCGGATCGTGATCCTCTCACGATTCCTGCGAGCCAGGTCTATTGTAGGAATTGAGTTGAGAAGAGCCCGGGTGTATGGGTGCATCGGATTGTCGAAGAGCACCTTGGATGGGGCATACTCAACCACCTGGCCCATATACATGACCATGATGGCATCGCTTATATGCTTCACGACAGCCAGGTCATGGGTTATGAACATATAGGACAGTGAATGCTGCTCCTGAAGATCCATGAGCAGGTTCAGGATCTGAGCCTGTATGGATACATCCAGGGCGCTCACAGGCTCATCGCACACGATGAACTTTGGATCGAGCACCATTGACCTGGCCAGCCCTACTCGCTGGCGCATTCCTCCATCCAGCTCATGAGGATAGAGGTTGCTGTAGTGGCTTGGGAGGCCGCACATCTCCATGATGGCATCAACCTTCTCCTTTATGGCCTCTGAGCTTATACTCTGAGTTCTCCCGCCGATCACCTGAAGAGGCTCTGTTATCAGGCCCCTTATGGACATTCGGGGATCCAGCGAGCTGTATGGGTCCTGGAAGATCATCTGCATGTTTCTCTGCACCTTGTGCATCTCATGCTTTGAGAACTTGAGGATATCCTCGCCCTTGTAGAGGACTGACCCGCTGGTTGCCTGCTGAAGCCTCAGGACCGTGCGCCCAAGCGTGGACTTTCCGCATCCGCTCTCCCCTACGACGCCCAGTGTCTTTCCCTCATAGATCCTGAAGTTAACATCCTCGACAGCGTGCAGAAGCCCCCTGGGGGTCTTGAAGTACTTGCAAAGGTTCACGCCTTCAACTAAAGGTTCATTCATCACTTGGCCTCCTCGGTCTTGTCATATAGATGGCACAGTATCATGTGGCCATCCTTTTCGTGCATGACAGGCGGCTCTGTCTTGCATATGGGCATGCAGTGCTGGCAGCGGTCAGCGAAGCAGCATCCCTGAATCAGATGCCGTGGGTCAACCATATGACCGCCTATCGGCTTGAGCCTGGCTTCATCGATGGCAAGGCTTGGCAGGCAGTTGATGAGGCCTTCGGTGTATGGATGCTTTGCATTTGATCCGAAGATCTTCTCAACGCTTCCGTACTCCACGACTCTTCCATTGTAGATGACAGACACATTGTCACAGAACTCGGCCACGACTCCAAGGTCATGGGTTATCAGCACGACTGCTGAGTTGAACTCATCCTTGAGGCGCTTCATGAGCTCAAGTATCTGAGCCTGGATTGTCACATCCAGGGCAGTTGTGGGCTCATCGGCCAGAAGAAGCTCAGGCTCTGCAATCAAGGCCATGGCTATGACGATCCTCTGCTTCATCCCGCCGGAGAACTGGTGAGGGTACTCGCCCTTCCTGCTTGACGGTATTCCTACCATCTGCAGCATCTGGTCGACCTTCGCTTCCTTTTCAGCCTTGGAAAGATTTGGAAAATGAAGGTGCAGGACCTCAAAGACCTGGTCGCCTACGCTCTTTGTTGGGTTGAGGCTTGTCATTGGGTCCTGGAAGATCATGCTTATCCTTCTTCCTCGAAGGCCAAGCATGTAGCTGTCAGGCTTGCCCAGAAGCTCCTCGCCCTGGTACTTTATGGAGCCGGAGGCTATCTGGCCCACTCTCTTTGGCAGCAGCTGCAATATAGATAGGGCAAGCGTCGTCTTTCCAGCTCCGGTCTCACCCACAAGGCCAAGCT
>JAQVSP010000044.1 GCA_028700425.1 Sphaerochaetaceae bacterium
CCTGGTTCAGATCCTGCTGATGGGACAGGGGCAGAAAGCATCCTGCTGCGGCAAGCCTTCCGTTCTGGATTATCACCGCTCCATCATGCAGCTCGGTGTCGAAGGCGAATATCGTCATGAGCATCTGGAGGCTCATCTCGCTGTCGATCTTGGTTCCTGTCTCAATGAAGGACTTGAGAGGAACATTTCTGGAGAAGACGATGAGGGCTCCCCTCTTCTTCTCGCGAAGCGACCAGCATGCAGTAAGGGCGATGTCGACCTGGCTTGCTGTGGTGGAGTTCGACCTGAAGAAGTTGCCCCTCCTCTTCTCGGTGACAAGGGCCATCCTTATCTCGGGTGAATAGGCTATTATTATTGCCACCATGATCGGCACATAAAGGTATTCAAAGGCCTTTATGAAGAAGGTGAACTCCAGAATATAGGAGATTGCCCAGAAGCCGGCAAGGCCAAGAAGCAAGCCAACGAAGCGATTGGAGCGGCCCTTGAATATAGAAACATAGAGCCTGAAGAATAGCCAGGTCAAAAAAAGTATGGCAATTATGTTCTTGACAACGCTTCCAAAGTCCATTTGCCAGCAGTGTAATACAAAAACATTCTTTTCTCAAACCCCGACACCATCATTTGTGAAGAAAGAGAAAAGCCCTGTGAATGGCTCCATAGCCAGAACCGAAAAGGATTAGATTCATCAGGCGCTGAGATTAGCCCAGGCAATCCTGGAAAGGCTTCAGTCCACCCAGTTAAGGGTCTTCTCAACAGCCTTCTTCCAGTATCCCATCTTCTCCTCTCGGGTCCTTTCATCCATGCATGCGACCCAGCGGTTCTTCTCCACCCACTGCTCTGACAGCTCTTCAAAGCTCTTGAAGGCCTTGACCGTGAGCCCAGAGGCATAGGCCGATCCGAGAGCCGTGGTCTCAATGACCACTGGCCTGACCACAGGTATGCCCAGAATATCAGCCTGGAAGGCCATCAGGGGCTTGCTGTTGGTAAGGCCTCCATCAACCTTCAGGACGCTCATCCTTATTCCGCTGTCCGCTTCCATGGACTTGAAGATGTCATTGGCCTGGAAGGCTGTAGCCTCAAGAATGGCACGGCAGATGTGGTTCTTGTTGGCAAAGCCCGTGAGGCCTGCTATTACGCCACGGGCATCGCTTCTCCAGTAGGGAGCGAAAAGCCCGCTGAAGGCTGGCACAACATAGACGCCTCCGCAATCCGGGACGCTTTCTGCAAAGCTGTCAAGCTGCTGGGCAGACTCGACTATCTTCAGGTTGTCCCTTGCCCACTGGACAAGCGAGCCTGCCACTGCTATGGAGCCTTCCAGGGCATAGACTGGATCCTGTCCGGCCACCTGGTAGGCCACAGTGGTCAGCAGCCCATTGGTGGACTTGCAGAGCTTATGGCCTGTGTTGACAAGCATGAAGCATCCGGTGCCATAGGTGCACTTCCCCAGGCCTTCGGTGAAGCAGGCCTGGCCAAAAAGAGCAGCCTGCTGGTCACCCAGTATTCCACATACTGGCACCTTGCCGCCAAAGGGGCCGTCCTTGTCTGTGTAGGCATAGATTTCCCCGATGGATGGCACTATGCGGGGCAGAGCCTGTTCAGGTATGCCGAAAAGCTCCAGAAGCTCACGGTCCCACTTCAGGGTGTTGATGTTCATGAGCATGTAGCGCGATGCGTTGGTGACATCAGTGACAACCGCCTTGGCTCCGGAAAGGTTCCAGACAAGCCAGGTATCAATTGTGCCAAATACAACATCGCCCTGCCTTGCAAGATTCCTGAGCCCTGGAACGTTCTCAAGAAGCCAGGCGATCTTGGATGCAGCGAAATAGGGGCTGAATATCAGGCCGCACCTATCTCGAAGCCATTCTGCGCTATAATGCTTCTTGATCTTGTCGATCAAGGCGCTTCCACGAAGGTCCTGCCACACAATGGCATTGTGATAGACCTCCTTTGTCTTCGGATTCCATGCGATGATTGTCTCTCGCTGGTTTGTGATGCCGACTGACAGCACATCCTGGGCGGCAGCCTTGGCATCCCTGAGGGTATTGCGAATAGCTTCACAGGTGTTGAACCAGATCTCCCAGGGATCATGCTCAACCCAGCCTGGCTGGGGGAATATCTGGCGATGCTCAATCTGCTTTGATGCAACCGGATGACCCTTAAGGTCAAAAAGTATAAAGCGGGAGCTGGTGGTCCCTTGGTCTACAGATCCGATGTACTTCATTTTCCTTCTCCTTTCTCTCCAGTCACCTTCTCGCCCCATATCCTGGCAAGAGTGTTCACTTCCTTGGGGTCCTTGAGCCTGAGCACCGTGCATTGCCTTATGCTGGCCTGGCCCTGGGCTATGTCCTCAGCCAGGGCGCTGCAGGTGGGGCTTCCGCAAAGCCCGCAGTCTATTCCAGGAAGAGCATCTGTTATCTTGCGGACCTTCTCCATCTTGTACAAGGCCACCCCGATGTCGTCATCAAGAGCGATTGCGCTGACTTCGTGTATTGGCGTGGTCATCTTGTCCATCATTGCATCTTTCTGCTTCATGATGCGCTGGACCAGCGGCTCAGGAAGCTCGCTGGGAAGACTGGTTGCCCAGTATCGGAGCCTTTCGGATGCTAGGAAGCGGTTTCGCGCTGTCAGGATTCCTCCGACACAGCCTTCTGCACAAGCCTTAAGCTCCAGAAAATCGATGTTGCTCTCATCCTCGTTCTCCTCAAGGAACTCAAGGAACTCCATGACATGATGTATCTCGTCTATGGCAAGCGATCGCCCCTTGCGTCCTGCAAGCTCGCCATTGCTCAAGGCCCAGGTTGCAGCGGATCCTGTCATCACCGGGAATGACATGGCTCCATCTTCCTTGGCAAACTTGCGCTTGTTCTTGGCTAGCGATGTGCTGACCTGGTTATAGACAGTGTCCATGTTCAGCACTCCATTGAATGCAGAGCCCGCCTCTGCAAGGCGGTGAAACTCCGCTATCTTGCCAGGGCAAGGGGTCACATAGAAGATGCCCACCCCCTTGTCCTCCAGCTCAAGACGTGCAAACAAGGCCGTCACATGGCTTGGGGTGGTCTTAAGCCCAATATGAGGCACAAGAGATGGATACCTGGTCTGGATCAGGCGCACCACAGATGGGCAGAAGTTTGAGATTATCGGCTTGCAGTCAGCTCCCTTGACACAATACAGCCTGGTGATGTCTATTCCCAGCTCAGCTGGATAGACATGGGTGAACCCGATGTCATACAAGGCCTGGCATATCTGGGACTCGGAGTACTGGTCATCGAACTGGGCAAAGAAGACAGCAGGAATTATTGCAACCCGCTTCTCAAAATAGAAGAGCTCCTCGAAAAGATTCTGCTCAACCGCTATTGCATGATGAGGACAGGCCTGCATGCATTGGCCGCAGTCAATGCATTTGGCCTCCTCAACCTGGGCATGGCCCCTGTCAATCCTTATTGCCCCAGTAGGGCATCGCTTCATGCAATGAGTGCATGACTTGCAGAGATTCTCCCTGACCTTGAGAGTTCTATGAAACGCCATCCTCGCCCTCCTTCAGACTGAAGCTCATCCGGATCTCTGTGTGCTTGCCGGCAGCAGTGCTTATCTGAAGGCTGTCAGCATTCTTCTTCATGTTTGGAAGCCCCATTCCAGCTCCATAGCCCATCTCGCGCACAGCATCTGTGGCTGTGGACCAGCCCTCGGTCATGGCAAGATCAAGGTCGGGAATTCCAGGTCCAGTGTCCTGTACGAGAAGGTTCACCTTCTCTGGGCTGATGTCGCATTGGATGAAGCCGCCATAGCTATGGGCTATGACATTGACTTCAGCCTCAAAGAGAGCGACAACCACGCGCTTGACCACGGCGGGCTTTACACCCAGTTGCTTGAGCATGCGCTTTATTGCGCTTGAGGCACTTCCTGCCTTCGTGAAATCGCCTGAATCGACAGAGAACCTAGCTTGCATCAGTAAATCGGCGGAAGCCCCTTCTCATATAGGATTCCGCTGGTGCGGAACATGGAATACTCAGTCGTGATCAGTACGATCCCTGCTTCCCTGGCCATGTCGACCATCTCCTTGGATGCAGTCTTGTTGCGAACCAGAAGCACCACGCTTATGTCGCTGAGCTCGGCAGTCCTGATGGCCTGTATGTTTGAAAGCCCGGTTATGAGAAGGATGTCATCATCCCTGAGAGTGAGCACATCGCTCATCAGGTCGCTGGCAAATCCAAAGCGAACCTCCTTATCGAGGTTCTCCTGGCAGCACGCAACCTTGCCCTTGACAGCTTCAACAATCTGATTGATCTTCATACCAGACACTATAGCACGGCTATGCGCAAAACAAAACAGGAAAAATAGAGGCTAGAAGCCGCAGGACTTGAGTATCTGATCCTTGTATGAGGCTGCAAGCTGACACACAAAACGCGCCTGGCTGTCCCCGCAATCCAGTACAAAGCCACGCCTTATTGAGACAATCTTCCTGAATTGCACAGAGTCAATCCTTGAAACCGGCATTTTCCAAGCAAGCACAAAGTCCTTGCCCCTGGCATTCTTCACTATGTCCTTGTCCTTCTTCTCGGCCTTTCGGTAGAGCTTGAGCTCACCCTTGTCCAGGACCAGCCTGCCGCGGCTGAGATCCTCTGCCTCGTTCTCATTGACCTTGGCGCAGAAAAGCGACCAGGCTGGCTCTCCAAGGCCCTCCAGGTCCTTCTTGCTTATCCAGTACACTGATCTCCAGAACAGATAGACACACAAGGCCATGACAAAGAAAAGGGCCCAGTAGACTGGCTGAGTGAGTCGGTCAAGGCCAACGAAGACAATAAGAAAGACACATACTAGTATGATGATACGGCTAAGGATGTTCATGGCTCTAAAGTATATGAAAGGCGCTGTTCTTGTCCATATTTACGCAAGCCGACTTCTTTTTCTGCATTTTCTTCATTCACAGCAAGTTAAGCCTGAACCTTCAACACATCCGGCAAGAAACCCAGACAAATTCTTGAGCATTCCCCAGGTTTTTGCCCCTTCAGCTGGTGGAGGTACAAATGAGAAAGATATATTTGTCCATGCTTGCAATAGCGCTTTGCGCTCTTCTTCTGCTGGCTTCATGCCAAGGCGATTCAGGAACAGGGACTCTCAAGCTTCACCTTACCAAGGCAGATGCTAAGGCCCTTCTTCCAGGAAATGACTATCCCCTGGAAGTGACAAGGTACAGAGTCATGGGTACAGGCCCTGACAACAAGAGCTTCAACATCAACACAGACTCGCAGTACATGACGATCGACGGCCTGGCCCTGGGACAATGGAGCATAACAGCCACAGGCCTCAACAGCGAGGGCTCCGAGATTGTCCGAGGATCAGTCACCCACAACCTTACCACAACAGCCCAGACTGCAGTGATTACGCTCAACGAGATGGTGGGATCCGGAACCCTGAGCCTGTCCTTCAACTGGGAGAACTCAGAGGTTTTCGATCCCTCCCTGCTTGTCTATCTCAAGGGACCAAGCGGTGCAGAGAGCCAGGTCGCCCTTACCACCTTCAACGCCAACACCAAGACAGCAACCTATGTCAATACAAGCCTGGCTGCAGGCTCCTACACTGTACGCTGCATTCTCAAGAGCGGCTCGACCATAGTCAGCGGGCTTGTGGAGGCGGTGAGGATAGCCAACAGCGCCACCACTCAGGGAGCCCTGTGCCTTGACTACACCGCATACAACAGCGGAAGCGGAAGCCTTGTGCTCATAAACAAGGCCGGGGTTCCTGTGACTGGCAAGATAACAGGGATCAGCGAAACAGTTGCAGCCAATGTTGACAGGCCCATAACCTTCTCAGTGGACACTGCCTATCTAGAAACCGACGGCCTTACAATAAGCTGGTACTATGATGGAGAGCAGATAGGAGCCACCAAGCCCCTGGAGCTGACGCTGGATGACAAGATGCTTCCCGTTGCAGCCACAGACACAGTCATCCTCAACTGCCTTCCAGGGACACATAGGCTGGATGTGGTCGTATCATCGGCACTCTTGGGTTCTACCGGCTCCACATCGATCTCGTTCACAGCAGCCCTTGAGGGCACTGCAGGAACCTTGGCCTTGCTGGGATCCTTCTCAGACAATCCTCAAGGCATAAGGGTGAAGAGCGACACAATGGTCTCTCCTCTTCCTGGCGACAAGTTCCTCATAGTCACCCCATCTGAGAGCAGGATCCAGATTGCACGAGTGCTGAGAAACACCCTGTATCTTCTCAATGAGTATGATGCAAATGACTTCAGCTTCATCGCAGACATCAGCCAGGTGGCTTCTGAAAGAGCCAACGGCATTGTGGCTCTGGCCGAAAACAAGGAAGGCGCTTCCAACCTGTCGCTGCTCAAGTTCAACAGCGATGCCAATACGCTGAGCCTTGCAACCAGATGCGTCGGCTTCCTGTACCAGAACAACTCCAACTATGCCATAGACAAGGTCGAGAGCATAGGCTTCTCCTCCTCTGCAAGCAGGGTCTTCTACTACGATCCTGTCCAGAAGCGAATCAGGTCTGTCTATGTCGACGCCAGCACAGCAGAAGCTTCCGTAAGCCCCTTCTTGAACCTTGGAAACGCTACTGCCATGACAGCTTCCAACACCCTGGACGTGAACCAGGCTGGAAATCGCATGATAATCAGCGGCAATGAAGCCAAGGCCTTCGTGCTGTCGATCAACTCCACCAATCCTGTCATCGGAGGCGCTCCAGTGGAGCTTCCAATGAGCGAAAGCCTAGTTGCCAGCGCCATAGGCCGAGATGGCCATATCGTTGCAGCAGGCCCATCAGGCTTCAGCAGATACACCTACAGCATGAACACCTCCAGCCCGGCCTTGGCCAAGCAGGAGACCTTCAATGTAGCAGCCTCGAAGCTCCGCTATAGAGATGACCGCTCAACGCTTTATGCCATGGATCGAACCGACAGCACAATCAAGTACTACAGCTCAAGCGCAAGCGGTGTGCTTTCAGACCTTGGAACCATGCCTGTGGGCTCAATTCCACGGGACTTTGTGATCAATGGCAGCTACATGCTCATCAGCACAGACGATTCCAAGCTTGTGCTTGCCAGGATCATCAACGAATCAGAATAGCTTTTAATCATCAAAGGAGGCAATGAATCTTGCCAAGGAAAAACAAAGCGGCATTCCTATCCTTGGTCCTGGCGCTGATCCTGATGACAAGCCTGCATGCCCAGGAAGCCACTGTGGGCATTGCAGTCGACTCTTCAGCCTTGGTCGACCTGTTCAGGATGGACAAGGGTGTACAGCTGGACATTGAAGCAAGATGCACCATTACAGAGGATTTCTCCATCAGGATGCCTCTTGTATTCACATTCAGCTCCACCAGCTTTCTTTTCGACAGCGGCCTGTTCTTGGTCTACTACCCATGGCTGACAGGGCCCTTTGCCGGGTTCTCCATGCTTCAGTATGGAGTCACAGACAGCCTTGGCAGCTACAGGATCCTCGCTCTCAGCGAAATCCTGGTCGGCTATACCTTGAATCTTGACCAGCATTGGTTCCTGGAGGCTTCGCTGACTCTGAGAGACCCAGCAGGCGCATATGAGGAGGAGTACAGCCTTATTAAAGGCGTGCTCCCTGTCTACTCGACCAACCGCATCAGATTGCTTTGCGGCTATGAATTCTAGGAGTTTCCCATGAGAAGGAAAATCAAAAATGCATTAAGCCAGGCTGTATGCCTGGTCTTGCTGGTAAGCCTTGCAGGATGCTCAGGCGTCTGGCAGCAGGCTTACCGAACACAGCTTGACGACCAGGAGCTTGCAAGACAGGTGGGACGCATCATAGATGAGCATTATGATACCATAAGCCCATACCTTGAGGAGGGAGCAAAAGCCCAGGCAGATGGGCTTGCCATAGCTTGCAATGCTCTTGGCGAGGCCAATGGAAGATCCTATCTTGACTATTGCTACACTGTAAGCTCAGATCCAAGCATAGAGACGGCTGTTGAGGCATCCAAGGCCTTGATCAGCGAGGAGCAGTACAGCATTCTCAAGCAGCGGGCCCAGGCTGCAGAGAAGAGGCTTGTCGCGTGCCTGGACTCCAAGAGTGTTCCAGACAGCCAGGCTGAAGCCTTTGCCAAGGATCTTAGGCGACTGGTCACAAGGACTGTTGTGCTGCTTACTGCAGGCATAGTCTACGCCTGCCTGCCGAAGACTGTCCTTTGGGGCAAGATCACAGCAGCCGCTGCAATCTCCGTGGCAGCCGGAATTGTCGCAAGCACAGTGCTCTCGATCTATGAGTACTACAAGTATGACAGGGATGCTGGGCAGTTCTTCAAGGACTGGCTCACGGAGATCACCATGCAGCCAGAGGCTGACTATGCCCTGGGAGCCTCGATAATAGCCATCGGCGACTCCCTTTCCAGAGGCCCAGTAGTCACCGGCATCATAGTGTGCGTCTTTGGCATCTACCAGGTCATGGACATGGTCAAGCCAATGCTGGAGAAGTACAATTTCGGCGCATAGCCCTAGCTTTTTTGCCGCCTCCCTTGTACTATGATTAGGTTATAGGGAGGCTATTTATAAGAGCTTTCCGAAGGTGGTGATCATGGAAAGAAAGCAGGAGATTCTCCAGAGGTTTCTCAGATACGTCAAGACAAATACGATGAGCAGGAAGGACAATGTAGGCAAGCAGCACCCAACGACCCCCGGCCAATGGGACTTGCTGAGGCTGCTGGAAGCGGAGCTCAAGGGATTCGGAATCAAGGATGTCAGCCTTGATGAGAACGGCTATGTCATAGCCAACATCCCTGGCAACAAGGAGGGAATCCCTTCCATCTCCTTCTCTGCACATGTGGACACAGCCGATGATGTTGAGGGAGACAACGTCAAGCCAAGAGTGATCGAGAACTATGACGGAGGCGACATAAGGCTCAATGAAAGCGTGACCTTGTCTGCAAAGGACAATCCTGAGCTTGCCTCATACAAGGGAGAGACTCTCATAGTCACAGATGGAACCACTCTTCTTGGCAGCGACGACAAGGCCGGAATCACGGAGATAATGGTCGCAGTCAAGACACTGTGTGAGAACCCTGAAATCAAGCATGGCCCAATCCAGATCTTCTTCACACCGGATGAGGAGACTGGAACCGGAATGGACTACTTCCCAATGAAGGCCTTCAACAGCGAGTGCTGCTACACCATCGATGGCGGAACCCGCTATGAGATAGAGTGCGAGTGCTTCAACGCATCAACCTTCACAGTGACCTTCAAGGGCGTCTCCTATCACCTTGGCTCGGCCAGAGGCCGCTTTGTCAATGCAGTGACCATGGCAAGCGCCTTTGTATCCGCAATGCCCCAGGCCCAGAGCCCCGAGGCCACCGACCAGAGATATGGCTACTACTGCCCTCTTGAGATCTCAGGAATTGCAGCCGAGACAAAGCTCACCGTCTATCTAAGAGACTTCGATTATGACAGTCTCATCAAGAAGGCTGAAAACCTAGAGAAGCTTGCAAGGGGCATCGAGGCCCTTTATGGCGGCCAGGTCATCACAGCCAACAAGGTCATGTACCACAACATGGTAGAGGCTTCCAACAAGAAGCCCTTCGCCAGGCAGGCTGTCTACAAGGCAGGAGAGCTGCTTGGGCAGAGCCTGCACGAGGAGATAATCCGCGGAGGCACGGATGGCGCCCATCTTGCCGCCAACGGCATTCCTTGCCCGAACATCTACACCGGAGGGCATAACCTTCATGGAGTTTATGAGTGGGCAGCCCTTCCAGCCATGGTGGATGCCACAGAGCTCATACTTAAGATCATCGCCGTCTGGGCCAAGGAAGCCTGATGAGAAAGAGGCTTTCACTGCTCCTTCTGCTTCTGCTTGCCTTCACCGCAAGGCTTTTTTCCTCTGATGCCATCGAGAATGGCATCAGGGAAGCCTTCAGCGGCCTCATGGATCCATCAGGAATCTCCATAGAGGTGAAGGACTGGAGCGTAGATGATCAGGGCCTCTTCAAAGCCAATGTAACAGTCGAGGGCAAGCTCTATTTCCTGGCTTGCCTCCTGGATCTCAAAAAGGACCAGGACAGCCAGATAGAGAGCTATTGCCACCAGCAATTCTCTTATGAGGCCTATGCAATCGCAAGTCAGTCTCCAGGCTTTGAGCCTGGACCAAGGATTGACTACCTGAACCCTCTTTCATCAGTCAGCCTGGAGAAAGGCAGGACCCTTCTTGATGCTTCAGACTCAAGCGGCAGAAGAGTCGGAGTGCTTATTGCCCACTACAAGACTTCAATAGCCTATCTGGACCGCATATGGGCAAGCGAGCTGATGCCCGGAGCAAGGCTTGAGCCGAGCTCCCTCATCGGCCTGGACATAAAGGCCGCCGCAGGCCTTGCCAGCGCAAGCCTCAGCCTTGGTGCAGTGACGCCGATAGCCCCTTTCATACCTCTGATTAAGGGGGGCTTGCTGTTTAGCGGTACGGCTTATGCTGCAATGGGCATTGGCTACTACCTTGCCCTGGACCCCCTGATTGGCTGGGACTTCACACTGATCAGCAATGCCAGGCTGGCTCTAGAAGCCTATATCGGAGCGGCCTGGAATCCCGCCGCCAATCTTCTTGCAGGCTTCAGCGCCTCCTATCAGCACTTCCTCGGCCCTCATCTCTCATGGGGCCTGGAATACTCTCAGATGGCAATCGGACGGACTGCTGAGGCAACCTTTGCTGTCATGCTAGGAGCAAGCCTATGAGAAAAGCACTTCTGATCATCATTGCTGCCGCTCTTCTCTGCTCATGCTCCTCATTCTTCAAGGCCTCTGCTGAAGGCGTGCCAGTATGGTATGTCTACGAGACCGCCCTTCCAGGGCAGAGGAGCTTTACGGCCATAGGGCAAGGAGCCAATCGCTACGAAGCCTCGCTTAATGCCTATGGCAACATTGTCGAGGCAATAGAGGCCTTTCTTGGAAAGTCCATTGACGAGCAGCTTTATCATCAGTTCATAACGAGCAAGACGATCAGCGCCTTTCTTCTGAGCATTGAGAATGAGGAGATACAGGTCCAGGGTGATGGAACTGTAATCTGCTATGTCCAGGCTCTGGGGAACCTTCAGAAGCTGACGCAGGCCAAGGACGATTCGCTCAAGGAGCAGGAGAAGCTGGATCAGAACATAGGCACCCTGCTAAGCCAGGCAGACATCCTTTATCGCGAAAACAAGGATGTATCGGCGGTAAAGACCTATCTGCAGGCAGCCATACAGGCTTATGGGAAGACCTTCCTTGAAGAGGAGCACCAGTACAAGGTCATCATGGATCGAGCCATACTCATAATACGGAGCATGAATCTCACCATCGTACAGTCAGACCCCTCAAGGCTGACTGCAAAGGTATCGCTATCAAGAAAGAACCTGCTGCGCAACTCCACTGTGCAGGATGCCTACATCAGGGCATCCTACATGGCTGTCAATGCCCAGAGCCAGACCTATGAAGCCTACACCGACTTCTACACAGGCTCCACTGGTGTGATCACCTACCTAAACACAAACAATGGCATTGTCACTGAAGGGACAGTCAGGTTCTCCCTGGTTCTTGCCCAGGAGATCCAGACCATCAAGGCCCTTGGAGACGAGGAGAGCTGCCAGGCTCTTCAGGAAGCCGTGGATGCCTCCTCTGTGAGCTTCAGCTACAAGAGGCAAAGCCCTTACTCAGGAAAGCTGAGCATCTTCATCCAGCAATATGACCTCAATGGCGATCCTACAAGCCAGCAGGACTTGAGCCTTGCCATGATCCAGATGCTCAAGGCTGAAGGCATAGACGCCACCTTGGCCTCCTTGGACCCGGGACAGAGCAATGATGCCATAATCGAGCAGTATATTATGAAGAATCCTCAAGGGACGTATCTCATATATGGGAGAGCAGGCTTCTCTCAAGCCCTATCCACCCAGTCAGCCGGATACTCCGTGCTGGCGAATTTCACTTTAGATCTTCTGGATGCGAAAGCTGGAACATGCCTGCAAAGCACAGGAAGCTTCGGCACAAGCGCCTTTGCCCCTACTCTTGAAGCATCACAGAAGAAAGCCTTGGAGCTTTATGTCAACACTGTCAACCCAATTCTCAAGTCATGGCTCTTTTAGCCTAGTTGAGAGGAGAAGCCTTCCTTTCTACCATGCCACTGGCTTGCTGTACCGTCATCAGGCCACTGGACTGGAGATTTTCTATGTAGCCTGCAAGGACCCTGAAAGCTTTGCATCCTTCATGTTTTCCACTCCAAGCCAGGATGACACAGGCTGTGCCCATGTTCTTGAGCATTGCATCCTTTCTGGCTCCAGGCTTTACCCAAACAAGGATCCCTTTGTCCAGATCAGCAGCAAGAGCGTCAAGACCTTCCTCAATGCCTTCACAGGCCTTGACTACACAGCCTTTCCTTTCGCCTCTCCGCTGAAGAAGGATTTCAACAACATATTCAGCGTCTATTCAGACGCTGTCTTTGCACCGCTTCTGACAAGGAAGGCCTTTGAAAGCGAAGGCGTAAAGCGTGGAAGCAAGCTTAGCGGCGTTGTGTTCAACGAGATGCAAGGAGAATTCTCTGACCAGGATTCAGTTCTGTTCTCCAGCATAGGCAGATGCCTCTTCGGCGACTCGCACCAAGGCCGAAACAGCGGCGGCGATCCTCTTAGAATACCCTATCTTACCTATGACCAGTTCCTAGCCCGCTACAAGCAATGGTACAGGCCTTCCAACTGCAGGCTGCTGCTTTATGGAGACCTGGACCTTGCCTATTATATGGACGAGCTGGAAAGCAAGTACCTAAGCGGTCTTTCAGACAGTCAAGGGCCTTGCTTCATGAAGGCCAGGGCAGGAGCCCAGAATGCCCGCTTCTTGCTGGATGGACCTGTCTCCACTGGAGACAGCGTGCTTATAATCTGGGATGTGGGCTCTAGCAGCGACGGCTACAACAGCATGATAGCCAACGCACTGTCCTTCCTGATGCTCAGCGACCAGGGCTGCCCGCTTTACAAGGCTCTTCTGGATTCCATGCTTGGAGAGGACATATGCGAAAGCGGCGGCTTCTACAACCACTACGAAAGAGGAGTGTTCTCTATCGGGCTATGCGGAGCAAGGAAGGAAGATGAGGACAAGATCGTCAGCCTTATACTCAGCCTTCTGCAAAAGCCCCTGTCCCTTGAAGCCATAAAGGCAACTCTTCATCGCCTGGACATGGACATAAGATCCCAGAAGGAGGATCCACAAGGCCTAAGGATACTGGACAAGCTGACAAAGACCTGGCTGAGAGGCATGTCACCCTTCATGAACATGGATCCAAGGAAGACCTTGAAGCGCCTTGAGCAGAACCTGGACAAGGACCCTCTTCTATTTGACAGATGGGTCAAGGCAAGGCTCGTCGACAACCCTCGCAGGGCTGTCATGACCATTGTCAGCAACCCAGGCTTTGAGCCGGGCATGCATGAGAAGCTCAATGAGCTAGCCCGCACTCTAGGCCCGGATACTAGTGCATCCACCTGCCTGAACAAGCCTCTTTCCAGCAGGAACAGCTTCTCCAAGGCAAACAGCATACTGCTCTCCGATCTGCCCCAGAAGATAAGCAGACTCGATTATGACGTGCTTGACAACCTGGTTTTTCAGACCCTGGATACCCGTGACATGGTGAACCTATGCCTCTATGTAGACAACAGCGACATAAGCCTAAGCGAGCTCATGGCCTTGCCTCTTCTCCAGGCCTTCATCTTCTCCACTGATGCCGGCAAGTACAGCAGCGATGATGTCATGGACAACATTAGGGTCAGGGCATGCAACACGAGCCTGACCAGCTCCAGCGTCCTGGATGAAAGCCGCAAATGCAGGATACTGTCCAAGATGAGCATGGATGTGCCACAGGAGGACTTCGAATCATTTCTGGAGTTTCTCATCTATGCCATAAGGAACGCCAACTTCCACAATCGCTATTGCCTGGACAATGCGCTTCGCACCCAGATCTCTGCCTTCAGAAGCGCCATCGCTGAATCTCCATCCTATTTTGCCTGCTCCCAGGCCACCAGCGCCCTTGGCAAGCCAAGCTATGCAAACCGGGAGCTGACAGATGGCCTTACGCAGTT
>JAQVSP010000045.1 GCA_028700425.1 Sphaerochaetaceae bacterium
AGCAATGCAAGCCTGCCCAGCCTGTAGAGGGCATCCTTGAGGACATTCTTCTTCAGTTCAAGGGCAAGGTCATCTATCATGTCGTAGGCTTCACTTGCAGCATCGAAGGCCTTCAGGTATTCTGCCTCGAGCTTGATATGAAGGCATTCGAACTTATCAAAGTCCATGCACTTTTTTGTCAGCTTGTCAGCCAGAGCCTTGTCTGAAGGTGCAATGGCGGCAATCATTATCTCATTGAGCTTATTCAGGTAGGAGTTGAAAGCTTTCTTGCTCTCCCTCTGCTTGATCTTGCCCTTGAGAATGGTGGCTTCTGTGAGCTGCTTGCCGATCTTCACAATTGGATTCAGCGAGGACATGGGATCCTGGAAGATCATGGCGATCTTGTCGCCGCGGATCTTATGGAAGTCCTCTTCGGTTATCTTGAGCAGGTCCTTTCCATCATAGATGATCTCTCCGCTCTCTGTTATCGAGTTTCCAGCCTGGATGCCCAGGATGGCCTTGCTTGTCACTGACTTTCCAGACCCTGACTCGCCGACTATTGCAAGGGTCTCGCCCTTGTTGAGGTCAAAGTCTATGCCGCGAACGGCCTGGACCTTGCCATTGGTTGTCCTGAATGAGATCCGAAGATCCCTGACTTGAAGTTTCTTTTCCATATCAGTCGTCCACTCCTCTCATTGACGGGTTGAATGCATCACGCAGTCCGTTTCCAAACAGGTTGAAGGAAATGAGCAGCAGAGATACGAATAGTGCAGGGAAGAACATGGCGTGAGGGGCAGTCGTCATTGCGACCTGGCCTTGGCTCATCAATGTTCCGATGCTGGTTCCTGCAAGGTCGGAGAGGTTTATGATGCCCAGGTATGTGAGCTGTGTCTCAGTGCTGATGACTCCTGGAATGATCAAGGCGACTCTCGTGATGATTGTTCCCAGCGAGTTGGGGAAGATGTGCTTGAACATCAGCCTCCAGTCGGAAGCTCCAAGAGTGCGTGCAGCAAGCACAAACTCCTGTCCCTTGAAGCGATAGAACTGCTTTCTGGTCAGAGCTGCCATGCCTATCCAGCCTGTAAGCACATAGGCAAACAGGAAGGAGGGCACAACTCCGACTCTCTGGGACAGGTGAAGCTGGAAGAGAGTGGTGGCGACAATGAACGGGATTCCAGAAAGGATATCAGATATCCTGTCGAGTATCAGGTCGATCTTTCCGCCATAATAGCCCTGGATGGCGCCATAGACAGCTCCGATAGTCAGGTTGATGGCTGACACGCAGATTGCGAAGATGATGGAGAACCTGGCTCCTGTTCCGATTGAGGAGAACAGGTCTTGGCCCATTGAGTTGGTCCCCATTAGGAACATTGGCTCCCTGCCATGAGTGTATGTGTAATAGTTATAGTAATTGACTCTGCACTGCACAGCTCCGGACTTCTTGGAGCTGTATATGTAGGATCCATCATCGCCTTCGATGCGGAGACTGTGGTATGGAGCGCCTTCAATTGCCTTGTTCCTGGAATACACAGGTATAAAGTTGCCGTCCTTGTCATAGACAGGAGTCCCCTTTACATCAGAGATCTTGTACCAGATGTTGGGATTGTCGGTCAGGTTCTGAATGTCCTTTGACTCTACGTATGGGTAAATGACCTGCAGCCCAGTCTCGTCCTGCCATCTCTGGATGTCTTCAAAGGTCTCGTATGAGAAGACCCTGTACAGGTTCCCAACCTCATGGAACCTGTTCATCTTGATTGTATAGGAGATGTTGGCTTTCTGCTGGCCGCGATACTGAACATAGGTTGTAGTGGAATCGATGATGCCAAGAACAGGATCCTTTCCTGTCTCGGTGGCAATCGCCTTCCAGTAGGCCATGGAGTTCTCATTCTGGCTTGAGCGCGTAGTTGTCCCGCTGAAGCCTTCCCAGCCGCTTTCAGCAAGGCTCCTTACATATGGAGGAAAGCTGACGTATACAGGATCCTTGTCCTTGACGCTGTAGGTGGAGATGATCGGGGAGAATATAGCAAAAAGCAGGAGGAACAATATTATGATGCCTGCCACAAGGCTGGACTTGTTCTTCTTGAAGCGAAGGAATGCGTCAGCGAAGTAGCCTCTTGACTTTGTCTCCAGCTTCTTGTCGTGGATGCTGGCATCCATCTGCACGAAGCGGAACATGTCTGAACTTATGTTTTCGTAGTTCTTCATATCACTCATTTCTTTGACCCCATTCTGATTCTTGGATCGATGAAGCCGTAGCTTATGTCGATGACGATTCCGGCTAGGAGCCCTACTATTGTATAGAAGCAGGAGACCATCAGGAAAAGCGGATAGTCACGGGCGGTGATGGAGTTCAGGTAAAGCCCTCCGACTCCAGGGACTGCGAATATCTTCTCGATTACCAGGCTTCCGCTCATAATTCCGATGAACTCGCCGAGGATGGCAGGAACAACGACGACCATGCAGTTGCGGAAGGCATGGCGCACAGTGGCCTGGGCCTTGGTAAGGCCTTTGGTGCGTGCAAGAAGCATGAACTCGCTGGTAAGAACCTCGCAGAGCTCCGCTCTTGTGGTTCTGGTAAAGTTAGCGATCACAGAGAAGGACAGCGAGAGAATGACAGGCAGCATGCTGACGAACATGCCCCATGACATATAGTCGGTTCCTGCGTTCATGAGGAAGGGAAACAAGCCGAGCTTGTAGGAAAGGAAGTATTGTATAAGGAACGCAAAGACAAAGCTTGGCGTGGAGATCACTACCATGGTAAGGGTTGAGATGGTGTAGTCAACCCAGGTATTTCTTTTCAGGGCAGCGACAATTCCAAAGCCGATTCCTAAGGGAATGCTTAGAAGTATGGAATAAAGATTTACGAAAACAGTGGCTGGAAGCTTCGAGAGGAAGATGGTCGCTACATCCTGTCCGAAGTAGAGCTTGTCGCTCACGCCCCAGTCGAATCTGGTGAATACGTTCTTGAGGAAGATGCCGAACTGGACCATGTATGGCTTGTTGTAGCCCTGGGCTTCGCGGCGTGCCTCAATCACCTTTGTATGAATGTCATTCAGCGGAAGCTCTGCAGGAGGGAGCATCCTTATAAGCACAAAACAGATGCAGGTGATGATTATTACTGTCATGATCATCAGCAGCAGTCTCTGGATAATATATTTAGTCATCAGAACCTCAACAGTGCAATAGATAACCAAAGGATTGCCGGAGAAGCCTCCGGCAATCCATGGTTTAGGGGATTTGGTTTTGCTAGTACTTTAGCTCGCCACCGTTGGTAGCCACGTATGACTTCCAGCCGGCCTCGTCGTAATTGTACTTAAGGTATGGGATTCCGCCGCGGATCATGACAGGGTTGTATTCCTCGATGACCCAGTACACCTGCTGAGAGAGCAGGGACATGCCTGCGTTCTGGAGCATTGGGATGTAGTTGTAGGTGGTGAGGACCTTGCCTTCAATTGCAGCAAGAATCTCAAGTCTTGTCTCGATGTCAGCAATTCCGTCTCCGAAGTTGTAGGTCTTGTCGTTGATGACAACGTCCTTGCTGTTGAGAGCATCTGACCACTGGCGGAGGTTCATTGTGATCTCCTCGCCATTGATTGTCTTGGTGAGGATGACCTTTGTTGCATCAAACCACTTGGCATCATACTGATAGCTTGGGTTGACATAGAGATCAGTGAGTCCGAACGGGTTGAGAGCTGATCCGCTCCATCCTCCGAGCACTGTGTCGGTCATTCCATTCTTGATGTTGGTGGACCATGCATTTCCAAGTGGAGCTGACTTGACGAACTTGATCCTTCCCTCAAATGGGGTGCCAGCGGTGACTTCAGCCATCTTCTCGTTGAGGTAGTCGATGGTCCTTGTCATGAAATCGCTGTCAGAGGACATTGAGTAGGTGATGGTGACTGTCTGGTCGCTCTTTCCGTCATTGTCGGCATCTGTGACGTATCCAGCCTCGAGTGCCTTGGCGAAAGCTTCGATGAAGAGAGCCTTGGCGGCGACTGGGTCAAATCCTGTGATGGATGCAACTGCATCATCGAGTGAGGCATAATCAGCGACATTGACGCTGTAGAAGTCGCAGAGAACCTGCTTGGCCTGTGGAGTGTCGCGATAGAGAGATCCAGTCTCTGGATCGTAGACATATGCGATTCCGATGATTCCATATCCACCGGAGCGGGCAGGAGATACTGTGGAAGCGAAGAGCTCCTTGTCGTATGTCACTGCAACTGCCTTGCGGAACTCAGGAATCAGGAGGCACTGGAGGTCGACCTTTGCCTTGTCAAAATCAGCTGCGCCTTCTCTCTGGTTGATTGCATCAGCATATCCATTGAGAATCAGGAAGTAGATTGTCTCAGCGGGTGTTGCATAGCAATAGTCGCTGTTTCTGTAGGTTGCAAAATCATCAGCCTGAAGTCCATACTGCATCAGCTCGCCCTTGAGGAACATGAGCTTGCGAGTTGAGGACTCTGCGACGACCTGGCACTCGATGGATGTTGTCTGGTACATCGGATAGGTCTTTCCATCGGTAGGATCGACGTAGATGTGCTGTCCATCGGTATAGCCGTACCAGCTCTCGTTCCTCACGAACTTCATGAACTTGTCGGCCTGGAACTCAACGAGCTTGTATGGGCCAAAGCTGAGTGTTGTCTCAACGCTGGTGTTGTAGGTGCTTGTCCATACTCCGTTGCTCTCCTTCAGGCAGGCTTCATAGAGGTCCTTGTAGACGATCCAGTTGCTTGTGAGGCTGTAGAGAAGGTTGAATCCAGCAAGCGGCTTGGCCAGGACGAGAACGATCTGATACTCGCCGGTCTTGTAGATTCCGACTGTTGAGAAGTCCACTGTCGGATAGGTGAAATCATAGGAGAGGTAGAAAGCCAGCTGCTCCCATGTCTCATTTCCCCAGTTGTCGCTGTTTGTGAACTTGAACAATGTTGCCAGGGACTCGTCGGTCACTGGTACATAGCCCTTTTCGTCTGCCATTGCCTGCAGAGCTGCAAGAACTCCCTCTGGGAAGTACTTGGCATAGCTAGTGAGGGTGTTTCCGCTCATCCAGCCGTAGTTGGCATCAGTGAGTCCGAAATAGGCCTTGTAGCCTTCCTTGGTGGCATATGATCCATCTGCGCCCTTTACGAGGTCGGCAATCTGGTAGTCGCAGTTCTCTCCATCGAGAGAGTTGGTCTTCTTGATTGTCCTGCCGCTGTTAGCGAAGCCTTCAGCTCCGGCAATTGCGAACTCCTGGGCATAATAGTCGGTGGCTCTGTAGTTGAGAAGCTTGGAATCAAGAAGCTTTTCCATGGAGTAGACATAGGTGTCAGCATTGATGGCAACGCCGTTCTCCCATACTGCCTTCGGATTAAGGTCAATCTTGTATGCGTAGCTGGCCTTTGCATCTGCTGGGATGTTGTACTCAGGGTGAGAAGCCTTGACCTCCTCTGTCACGTCGACAGGCAATGCGGCTGCCATCTCTGGAATGACAACATAGCCCTTGAACGGATCCTTGCCCTCGACTGGGTGGATTTCATCATTGAATATGATGTTATAAAGACCCAGGCGAATATATGCAGAATCAACAGGATAGGCATCATCGCTTGTTTCATAGGTATGCGGGTTCCAGTTTGCTGCCATTGTGGAGACAGAATCCTTGAACACATAGTCGCCCTTGAACTCGACTACGGTGGGCTTTGCCTCTACAACTGGTGCTGCTGGAGCTTCTGCTGCTGGTGCTGCCGACTTTGCTGCTGGAGCTGCTTCTGAAGCGGCTTGGGCGAAGACGGATAAGCAGAGGCACAGAACAAGAAGAACGGTAGAAAGTTTCTTCATATTTTTTTTCCTCCTAAAAATGTAGGCTTTCTGAAAAGAAAGTATTACTATTCTTTATACCCTGTTTTTTCATTTCTGACAATTGGCGTTAAAGGGTTTGCATGAAAAGTTTACTGGCATTCAAATTTACGCAATGAAGGACGCAATTCGTTGTTTTCCTTTCCAGGCTTTCATAGCACTTAATGACAGGCCTGCATTTGGGCCCTGAGGCAATCATACTGCCTATTTGCATTGCTCATGCATTTGTAGTGATTGCTGCTCTTATTGACTATCGTGGGCTGAAAAACTACTATGATGAAGCTATGAAACTTACAGCTAATGAATTAAGAAAAAAGTACATCGAGTTCTTTGTGGCCAAGGGTCACAAGCAGATAAGCGGAGCTTCCCTGATTCCAGAGAATGATCCCACCGTTTTGTTCACCACAGCTGGAATGCATCCCCTGGTGCCTTATCTCCAGGGCGCTGACCACCCATCGGGAAACAAGCTTGTCGATTATCAGAAGTGCATACGCACAGGCGATATAGACAGCGTAGGCGATCCTAATCACCTTACATTCTTCGAGATGCTGGGCAACTGGTCTCTAGGGGCTTACTTCAAGGTTGAAGCCATCAACTACAGCTTTGAGTTCCTGACCAAGGTGCTTGGGATTCCTGTTGAGAAGCTCAGCGTTACGGTCTTTGCCGGCGATGCCGATGTTCCTCGTGATGAGGAATCTGCCAATACATGGATGAGCCTTGGAATTCCCAGGGAGCGAGTTCATTTCATGCCCCGCGAGGACAACTGGTGGGGTCCTGCCGGAGAGACAGGGCCTTGCGGACCGGATACCGAGATGTTCATAGATACCGGAAGGCCGGCTTGCGGACCTGATTGCAAGCCTGGCTGCCACTGCGGCAAGTATTTCGAGGTCTGGAACGATGTTCTTATGCAGTATCGCAAGACCAAGGAAGGCACCTTCGTGGAGATGAAGAGAAAGTGCATTGATACCGGAATGGGCATCGAGCGCACCATAGCCATCCTCCAGGGCAAGAAGAGCGTGTACGAGACCGAGGTCTTCACTCCTATCATCGCCCAGGTCGAAGCCTTGAGCGGCAAGAAGTATGGAGAGGATGAGTCTGTTGACAATTCAATCAGGATCATCAGCGACCATATCCGCACAAGCGTCTTCATCCTTGGAGACCAGAGAGGAATGGCTCCTTCCAACGTAGGACAGGGCTACATACTCAGAAGACTCATCAGAAGAGCTGTTCGCCATGCACGAAAGATCGGCATCGAAGGCAACTTCATGAGCGCTCTTGCCCAGGTTGTCCTGGACCTGTACGGAGAGCCTTATCCAGAGCTTCTTGAGCATGAGGATTTTATCTTCAGCGAGCTGAGGACAGAGGAGGACAAGTTCAACGAGACCTTGATCAAGGGCGAGCGCGAGTTTGACAAGATGGCCACCGGAATGAAGAAGGGCAACCAGACCCAGATCGGCGGAAGAATGGCCTTCAAGCTTTATGACACCTATGGCTTCCCAATCGAGATCACAAAGGAGCTTGCCGGCGAGTATGGCTTTAGTGTGGATGTGGAAGGCTTCGAGGAAGCCTTTGCCAAGCATCAGGAAGTCTCCAGGGCAGGAGCTGAGCAGCAGTTCAAGGGCGGCCTTGCCGACCACAGCGAGCAGACAACTGCCTTGCACACCGCAACCCACCTGCTTCACAAGGCTTTGCGCACCGTGCTTGGAGAGCATGTTGGGCAGAAGGGCTCGAACATCACAGTCGAGCGCCTTCGCTTCGACTTCACTCATCCAGAGCCGATGACAGACGAGCAGATCCAGAAGGTGGAGGACATGGTCAACGAGGCCATCAAGGCCGACCTTCCAGTCAAGTGCGAGACCATGACCCTTGCCGAGGCAAGAGAAAAGGGCGCTATTGCCTTCTTCGAGAGCAAGTATGGCGAGGAGGTCAAGGTGTACTCCATTGGAGACTTCTCCAAGGAGGTTTGCGGCGGACCTCATGTGACCCACACTGGAGATATGGGACATTTCCACATCCTCAAGGAGCAGTCAAGCTCTGCAGGAGTGAGAAGAATCAAGGCAGTTCTGGAGAAGTAGCTGTTCAACTCTAATGAGAAACTCTGGTGTCAGCCAGGGTTTTTTCATGCCCGTCTGGGTAAAAGAAATGGCCTGGAAACCAGGCCATCCTAAGCATTTGCTTATATATTCTACTTGAACAGGTATACCAGTCCAAGGGCTCCTGAGCCGCCGATGCCAGCTGTGAACGCACCAGCTATCTGGAACTGCACACCCAAGCCCAGTCTCACGTAAGCCTGGAAGCTGCCGATGTCCTTGATTGAGAAGTCATAGGATGTTCCGATTGTTGCCTGGGCGCCGAAGCCAAATCCGCCGCCGAGGTAGACTGGGATCATAAGTCCCGCATTGATATCAAAATCAACATCTTCTATGCTGAATTCACTGACCTTGAACTCACCGCCAAGCTCTACAGAGAATCCAGGTGTTCCGCCGAATACCAGGTAGCCGACATTGGCATAGACATCCCATGTGGAATTGTCGAACTTAACAACAGCACCTTCAGCAGAGCCGAGGTTGAGTCCGGCTCCAAAGGTGCCCTTTGTCGCCTTGTCAAGATCAAAGGCAGGAGCTGCGAAAACCGGCGCTGCGATTGCCAGCGCAATGAGCAATACGATAAAAGCTTTCTTCATGGAAAAACCTCCAAATTTGAGTTTAATTGATTATAAACCAATCTGTGAATAAATGGAACTAGACAAATTTCCGTTAGACACGAAAAGATTGAATGAAGGACAGAATTTGGGAATTAGCCTTTGCATGAAGACAAGATCCTTCTATGATGCTATCATCTGAAATGATGAAAAAGCCAGTGATAGGAATACTTGCCTGCTTCCAGGCCCCAATGAACAGCGTCTTTGCCTTTGACCGCATCTTTACAAACAGCGCTTATGCAGCGCTTGTCGAGAAGTCCGGATGCCTTTGTTCCATCATCCCCAGCTGGGATGATGAATGGCTTAGGATCTGCGATGGCTTCCTGTTCCAGGGCGGCGATGACATAGACCCTTCCTTCTATGGCGAGCAAAGGCTTGAGTGCTGCGGGCCAAGCAAGCTGGACATGGATCGAAGGGACATGGAAGCGATAAGAGCCATATGCAAGGCCGGCAAGCCCATGCTTGGGATATGCCGAGGCCTGCAGGCTGTCAACGTGGCTCTTGGGGGAAGCCTTTACCAAGATCAGGGCCTTGCCACACAGACCCGCCATGATAGGATGGACAAGCCTTATGAAGGGGTTCATAAGGTCAGCCTAAGCGGACGTCTGGCAAGCCTCTATGGCAAGCAAGGCCTTGAGGTCAACAGCCTCCACCATCAGATTGCAAAGAGAATCAGCCCTGTTCTGGAGGTGTCTGCCTTGTCGGAGGACATGCAGGTCGAGGCTCTAGAGGGTAAGGGGATAATTGCCGTGCAATGGCATCCTGAAGCTCTTGGCGACATGACCCTTTTCAATGATCTGGCAAGGAGAGTCAGGGGTGAATGAGACCATTCTGATAGTCGATGATGATGCTGCCATAGGCGATATGGAGAGCATCCTGCTGCAAAAGGAAGGCTATAAGGTGCTCAGGGCTTATTCTGGAACCGAGGCTCTTCTTGTGCTTCAAGCCCAGAAGCCAGACCTTGTGCTTCTGGACCTTATGCTTCCAGGCCTCAGCGGCGAGGAAGTTCTGAAGAGCATCGATGGGCCTGCTGTGATTGTCATAAGCGCAAAGGACAGCGTAGATGACAAGGTCAGCATGCTTCTAGGAGGCGCTGCTGACTATCTAGCCAAGCCATTTGACTCAAAGGAGCTACTGGCGCGCATAGCAGTGCAAGTGCGAAAGAGCAGGCAGGCTAGCAAGAGCATCATGAGGGAAGGCTCTCTCAGCCTTGACGAGCAAGCCCGCAAGGCCTGCTGGAATGATGAGGAGATCAGGCTGACAAGAACCGAGTACGCCATACTGAAGATCCTCATGATCAATGCAGGCTCTGTCATCAGCAAGTCCAGCATGCTGGACCAGATCAGCGACGACACATTGGATTGCAATGAGGCTTCGCTGAAGGTTCATGTAAGCAATCTTAGGCGAAAGCTCAAGGCCGCAGGCGCCCCAGACAGCCTGATCGAGGCTGTTTGGGGAATCGGCTTCATCTTTACCAAAGCTTAACCTTTGCCTTAACCATTTTCTTTACCAGCCTGGTCTACACTTGGGTCAACTTAGGAGGAAATATGGACTACATATTGATTATAGACAACCTGACTAAGACCTACAAGGGACACTTCAAGGCCCTGGATAATCTGAACATGAGGATTCCCAAAGGATCCATCTATGGCTTTGTTGGGCGCAATGGGGCTGGAAAGACCACCTTGATCCGCCTCATCACCGGCCTTCAGGAGCCCACAGACGGCGAATATTGCCTCTACGGCAGCTGGAATACGGATACAGCCATAGAGAAGTCCAGGAGAAGGATGGCCGCTGTTGTCGAGACGCCTTCGCTCTACCTTGACATGACTGCAAGACAGAACCTTGAATCCCAGTGCATGGTCCTTGGCTTGCCAAGCTGCGAGAGCCTTGATGATCTTCTGGACCTGGTGGGATTGTCTGAAGCAGGCTCAAGGAAGGTGCGAAACTTCTCCCTGGGCATGAGACAGCGTCTGGGAATAGCCATTGCCCTTTGCGGAGACCCGGATTTCATTATCCTTGATGAGCCTATCAATGGCCTTGATCCTCAAGGGATAATCGAGGTGAGGGAGCTGATACTCAAGCTCAATCATGAGAAGGGGATCACATTTCTCATCTCTAGCCACATCCTTGATGAGCTTTCCAGGCTTGCCACTCACTATGGCTTCATAGAGTCTGGGAGCATTGTCAGGCAGATCAGCGCCCCTGAGCTGGAGGCAGCCTGCAGAAAAGCTCAACGGCTGAGGGTAAGCAGCACAAAGGTGCTTTGCATGGTTCTTGACAGGCTGGGCCTGGAATATAGGGTGGTGGATGACTCCACTTGCGATGTCTTCTCGGCTTTCAGGGCCACAGACCTTGTAAATGCGCTGGACAAGGAAGGCTGCCTAGTCGAAAGCATAGCTGAGAAAGATGAAAGCCTTGAAGGCTATTTCATCAGCCTGGTAGGAGGAAAGTCAAATGAGTAAGCTTCTTAGGCAAGGTTTCTTCAGGCTAAGAAAGAATCTCGTGTTTTATCTTTGCATTCTTTTCATGATTGGGTTTGCCATTCTAAGGCTGGTGACAAGCTATCAGATGAAAGTGGAATATGGCTATCAGATCGACATCGGGGAGATGCTTTTCTCTGCAACGCTTCTGCTTGGAATCGTGGCGTCAGTCTTCTCTGGGCTTTTTCTGGGAACTGAGTACAGCGATGGCACCATGCGCAACAAGCTCATTGTCGGACACGGACGGCTCTCGATCTATCTCTCAAGCCTGGTGGTGGTGACAAGCGCCATACTTGTCATGTTCTTTTCATACTTCTTGGTCATTCTGGGGATAGGCTCCATTCTGTTTGGCTTTACGCAAGTTCCGATTGCGCTCTTGCTGCTCAATTCTGGCTCTGTTGTGCTTCTATGCCTGTGCTATGGCGCCTTGCTCACGATGCTTGGAATGATTGTCCAGAACAGGGCTGTAGGAGCAGTGGCTGCGATTATTGTGTGCATTGTCCTGCTGTCAGCAGGGGCCTACTGCAAGGCCAGGCTTTCTGAGCCAGAGTATTATGATGGATATGTCTTCACCTCAAACGAAGGCACAGCAGCTGCCCAGGCGCAAAGAAACCCAAATTATCTTGAAGGGACCAAGCGAGAGCGTTGGCAGGCTGCCCTGGATATCAATCCAGCTGGACAGGGCTTTGAGCTCATGGATTTCTCTGCAGTCTACCCAATAAGGCTGCCCTTCTACAGCCTCGCCCTTGCAATTATGCTGACAATGCTGGGTATAATGATCTACAGGCGGAGGGACTTGAAGTAATGAGCGTTGCCTGGATCCTTGTCATATTGCTTGGCCTGCTGTGCATGGCCCTTGGCATCCATGCCATCAGGGTTGACAGCGCAATGAAAAATATGGCCAGGGACCTAAGGGCCAGGATAGATGCGGACACCAACACCCTAATTGACGTTGATATTTGTGATCATGCTGTCAGGGCCTTAGCTGCATCTCTGAACAAGGATCTGCGCATCTTGCGCGAGCAAAGGCTTCGCTATGAAAGAGGAGACCTGGAGCTCAGGAATGCTGTAACCAACATTGCCCATGACATACGCACGCCGCTGACGGCAATCATGGGCTATGTTGACCTGATTGAGGACTCAGGCAAGCTCAATGTCCAGTATCTTGCCCTGGTCCGGGACAGATGCCTTGCCATCAAGGCCTTCACTGATGAGCTGATGAGCTATTCCATATCGCTTTCGATGACTCAGCTAAAGCCTGAGCAGATTAACCTGGGGTCCTTTTTGCAGGATTCCATGCTCAGCTACTATGGAGCCATGAAGAAAAGAGGAATCGAGCCTGTCATCAGCTTATCCGATAAGCCAGTTGTAAGAATGCTGGACAAGGATGCCCTTTCCAGGATACTTAGCAACCTGGTCTCCAATGTCCTCAAGTACAGCGATGGTGACCTAAGGGTCAGCCTTGATGAGAAAGGATTGCTTAGGTTCATCAATTCGGCTAAATGCCTGGATGAAGTGAATGTAGGCAAGCTTTTCGATCGCTTCTTCACTGTTCAGAACGCCCAGTCCTCAACCGGCCTGGGCCTTTCCATAGCCAAGAGCCTGACACAGAGAATGGGCGGGACCATCGAGGCCAGCCTAGTTGGCCAGGAGCTTTGCATAAGCCTTTGCTTCCCCGAAAAATAAGCACGACAGAAAATATTGCTTTCTGGCTCAGTGTTATTGCATTTGTGATAAAAAGATCTGTCTTAGGCCATGCCTGCCAAGCTCTGCCTTCCTGTGGGTCTTGACAGTGCTGCTTGTGTAAGGTGACCTTGCTTCTATATTCCAGGATCGCTGTCAACTGACTCGCCCAGGTGAGTTTATTGGTCTTTATTTTATATGAAAATGATGGAAAAAGCCCTCTTGGTAGTGTAAGATGGTTCATATGGATAACTATAGGACCCTAATAGGGCTCAAGGCTGATGAGATAGCAAAGGCTCTTGAGCTTAAGAAGAGCTTTCAAGGCCGCCAGATCCAAGCCTGGATCTCAAAGGGCGTGCTTTCTTTTGATAAGATGACTGACCTCAGCCTTGAGACAAGAGAGAGCCTCAAGGATGCGCGCATTGCAAGCTCAACTGTCTGCTATAGGGAGGCTGATCCAGCTTCCGGTGCAGTCAAGCTTGGAATCAAGCTTTATGATGGCTTCATCATCGAGGCAGTGCTTCTCAGCGACAGCGAGGGCTCTCTTACCGCTTGCCTGTCAAGCCAGGTGGGCTGCGCCATGGGCTGCAAGTTCTGCCGAACCGGCACTATGGGCTTCAAGCGCAATCTTGAGGCCTATGAGATAATCGAGCAGTTCCTGTTCCTTCGCGGCGAAGGCCAGGCAATTGAGCACATCGTGTTCATGGGCATGGGCGAGTGCCTGCTCAACCTTCCAAGCGCCCTTGAAGCCATAGCCTACTTCCATGATCAGCTTGGAATGAGCCATAGGAGGATTACCGTCTCCACATGCGGCTATGTGCCAGGAATAAAGGCCTTGGCTGCCGCTGAGGTGCCTGTGAAGCTGGCAGTCTCCCTTGTAGATGCCGATCAGAGCAAGAGAGCTTCCTTGATGCCAATATCAAGGCGCTTCAGCCTAAGCGAGCTCAAGGATGCTCTTCTAGCCTACCAGCGGGTCTATGGAAGAAGGATAACCTTGGAGTACTGCATGCTCAGCGGCATTAATACAGCAGCTGATGATGCGGCGAAGCTTCAGAGCTTCTCCATGGGCCTTGATGCTGTTATCAACCTGATACCCTTCAATGAGGCAGCAGAGCTGGATTTCAAGACACCTTCCTCAAAGGAGATCAAGGCCTTCACCCATGAGCTTGACAGAAGAGGGCTTCACTACACCACTCGCGTCAGCAGGGGCCGTGATATAAAAGGAGCCTGCGGACAGCTTGCCAGCAAGCTGGAGGAGCAGGACGATGAGCGGTAGGATCGGGAAAAGGGACTGGACCCTTATATGGGTCCTCGGCATGGCTGGACAGCTGTGCTGGCATGTCGA
>JAQVSP010000171.1 GCA_028700425.1 Sphaerochaetaceae bacterium
AGGCCAGGAGGTCCTTCTGCTCAATGTTGCGAAGATTAAGGCGATCGGTCTCGATCGTGTTTGAAAATATGTCAATTCTTATCATATTCTAGATAATTCACTGTCTGTATGAAGCTTTCAGTCTCCCTTGCCGAGGAAGCGACAAAGGGATTGTCAACTACATCGCCTACCACCTTGTCCATCTCAGCCTTGCTGGTGTAGGTGATGGTCCGATAGAAGTTGGTGTAATCCTTAGTCCTGGAATCCCTTATGCCATCCTGAACCTTGAGCCTGATGGCAATGGCTCGAGCCTTAGCGCTCTTAAGCATAGGCTCATCGATGTTCAGGGTATGGTACAGCGACCCCAGAGCCAGAAGAGCATCCACTGCCTTGCAGAACGGATACTGCCTCTGAAGCTCATCATAGAATTGATGCACATCATCCCAGCTGTCAAGGCTGCGGCTCTTGATGCGAGCAATGAGATCGTTGACCAAGGCCGATGGAACCAGCTGGCCGCCCATGTTCTTCCAGTCGATGACAGGGACTGCCTGGCAGCTGTAGAACAAGCCAGTCCTATGGCTTTCAAGGCTCTGGATCTGGCCTTGAGCATCCTTGAGGAAGGTCTTGAAGCCGATCTTCTGGCTTATGCACCATTGGGCTATCTCCCTGATGCTGTAATAGCACAGCATCTCCTTGTAGCTGATGTACCCTTCACGAGGATGCTTGATGAGCATGGTTTCAAGCCCATTCTCCGCCTGTTCGGCCAAGACGTTCACATTGTCCAGCCAATGAGGCTCATTGAGCATCATCCTTGACCCAAAGGCGGCAAGACGGGTCAGCAGGTCAATGGTTGAGCCTGGTGTCTTGTCCCATGCACAAAGGCTGAAGGGCTTGGAGACTTCAAGGTACTCACAGGCATCCACTCCCCTAAGCTCAGCGGCATTGTCAACGAAAGCCTGCAAATCCTGCCTGGCTGTCGCCCTGATGGTTGCCTTGGCCGACCAAAGGGACAGCAGGAAACACCCTTTCCTAAGCTCAAATACCGTGTCTGGGGCAAGATAGCCAGTCTCTATGACTTGCCTTGGGGCCTTGCGCTTGTCGCGGGTCTTGAACTTGAAGCTGTTGCGCTCCATGGCATAAAGATTGTGCATCCACCAATAGGCTGGCATTATTTCTCGTCTTCCAAGGGCTGCATTCTCTGAAAGAAGGGAGAATGGAAGCTCTATGTTAAGCTCGCTGGGATAGCTGCCCTTGGCTATGAGGGTGAAGGAAGCAAAGCAGCTGGGATGCTTGAGGTTGGTGGACAGGCCCGGCCAGAAGCCTCTGCCTGCCACCAGCTCGCCATCGGCTCCCCGGCTGTTGTGGTTGCTTCCGATGGTGGCAGCCGCTGCCATGTTGGACTGGCCCTTTACAAGGCTTGCTATTAGAAAGGAGTTGTTGTGATGCTGCTCGTGGAAGGGGAATATCAGGTTGTTGAGCACCTCGCAGCATGAGATGGTGGAGTTGTCTCCAAGCACAGAGTTGAGAAGCCTTGCTCCATACTTGAGGCTGCAGTTGTCGCCTATGCAGAACCTGACCGCCATGACGCCATAGAATACATGACAGCCAAAGCCGATGATTCCATTCACCATCTCCACGCCCTCACCGATCTGGGTTCCCTGGAGAGCGCTGGAGTTAATAGTGAGGTTCTTGAGCTTGTTGGCTCCCTTTATGTAGCAGGAGGGGCCTACGTTTACATCCTTTATTATGCGGCAGCTCTTGATCACCGACTCAGTGCCTACTATGCCATAATAGCCTCTTTGCGGAGGGCAGACCTTCCTGGTCAGCTCCTCAAGGCGCTGCATCAAGGTCTCGTCGATTGGGTTGCTGGCCCAGAGGTATGCATCAGCTATGGTCATTGACTCGAAGGCTGAGATGCGGCGCCCCTCGTTCTCGTTCTGAACAGCTATGGTGACCTTGACTGATGGATCCTCTCCTTCCTTTACCACTCCATTGCCGAACTTGGAATGGCTTGTGGCTTGAAGCTCGTCTATGTTTGCAAGTATGCAGGAATCCTGGATGATGTAGTGGCTTATGTAGTGGCAATTGATCAAGGAGCAATGATCGCCGACATCGCTGCTGATGATTGTGCAGCCTGCAATGCCTTCGGGCACCACATAGTCATGATAGCTGAGAAAGCCCTTTGAGAGCTGTCCAAGCCTCACAAGGCCAAAGAAGAGCGTATCCTTGATCAAGGCAGGATCGAATTCTTCGCTGACCTTTACCAGGGACCAGTCATCGCTGTAGTTTCCCTGCCTTATAAGAGCGCTTATCTCCAGATCTTCCAGGTCCCTGTAGGATCTGGGATTCTGGACAAAGCGAAAGCGATACTCATCCTCTCCAGGGCCTAGATACTCAGAATCGATGAATGGCCTGCTGATTTCATCCTTGCTATGTGTAACCATGTTCAATTAATAGCACAGAAATAATCCCTTGTCTTTACTTCAAAGGAAAGAAAAACTATCATCTTTGCATGAGAAACCCATTTGATCATGAGAAAGCTCTTAGCCTGTGCCGAAAGCTTCAAGGCATCTCCTCTAGCGCTGTGGGTGTGCTTATCGCCAAGGGCGGAAAGGTCGTCCTCAAGGCCTTCTCGGGGCGTCTTGACGGAGACTTTGACAGGCCTGGTTGGTGCGAGCCCCTTTTTGACAGCAAAAGGTTCCTCTCTGTCGAAAGAGAGTTCGAGAGCCTGATGGAGGTCGATCCCGCAAGCGCTCCCAAGTACAGCGCCCTTTGCCTGCAAAGGCTCTGGAGTCTCTATGAGGTGCCTACGCTTTTTGATGGCACCAAGGGCCTCCTTGAATGCTATGACAGCAATCCGCCTTCAGGCTCAGGCGACTGCGCAGGATCCAAGCTTCTTGCCAAGGCCATAAGGGAAGGCCTGTCAATAGACAGCCTTGCTGAGATGGACACTGCAACAGGTGCATACATAGAGCCCTGCCAGTCTCGATGCCAGCCTCTTTTCAAGGCCATGCTTGGCCTGGACATAATCTACAAGGATGCTGAAATAGCAGTGATAAACAAGGACAGCGGAATGCTTTCCATCAAGGGCAGGACGACAGAGGACTGCGTTCCGTACAGGCTGCAGCGCATCTACGGGCTAAAAAAGGCTAATCTCAATGTTCATAGGCTGGACCAGGACACCTCCGGGCTCATGGTGCTTGCCTTGACCGACGAGTCCCAGGCACGCCTTCAGAGAGCGTTTGAGAGCCATCTGGTGGAAAAGAGGTACGTCGCCCTTGTAGATGGCCTGGTAAGAGATGAAAAAGGCACAATAGAGCTGAAAAGCCGCCTGGACCCATCCAACAGGCCTCATCAGGTTCTCGACGAGGAAAGAGGAAAGCTTGGAATCACCCATTACAGAAGGCTTGGGGTCGAACGCCGGCAAGCAGGGCTTGCAACAAGGCTGGAGCTGATCCCCATCACTGGAAGAACCCACCAGCTTCGCCTTGCC
>JAQVSP010000046.1 GCA_028700425.1 Sphaerochaetaceae bacterium
CCCCTTCTTTGCAGTGGGAACTTGCGCTTTCCTAAGCAGATCGCCTTGCAGGTGGCCAATGAGGCCATAGGCGCCTTCATTC
The DNA here is from genome assembly GCA_028700425.1 of Sphaerochaetaceae bacterium. GTDB lineage: Bacteria > Spirochaetota > Spirochaetia > Sphaerochaetales > Sphaerochaetaceae > JAQVSP01. The sequence goes on from JAQVSP010000046.1 coordinate 83, forward strand.
ATGAGAATGACAGCATGACTGTCTATCTCACTGTCTATGATGAGCTGTCCTGCTTTCTTTCAGAGACTCTCTATGGCCAGGTGGAATCCTTCATATCCCTTTCCAGGACCCAGCCACAGGTGAAGCTAGCCTGCACATCGCCGCATATTCCAAGCACGGAGGATGGCTTCACCCGGACGCTTATAAGGCTCATCAATGAGAAGGGCATGACTAATGCACAGGCCTACAAGAAGGCCAACGTGACCAAGTCAACCTTCTCCAAGATACTGAGCAATGATGATTATCGGCCGACAAAGTCCACTGCAATGGCTTTCTGCATAACCCTGGGCCTTGATGAGAGCCAAAGCCGCGACCTGCTTGGGCGCGCTGGCTACAGCCTTTCGCCTTCAATTCGCCAGGACCTGATTGTCCTCTACTGCATTCAGAACAAGATCAGAAGCATCATGGAAGTCAATGAGATGCTCTTCGACTTTAATGAGGGCCAGCTTGGGTCAGTGACAAAGTAGCTTTCCAAGCGACCACCCAGCCTCCTTGAATGCATATCATTCAATCAAGGAGAAAGAGAATGGCAAACGAAAAGCTAACAGAAGTGCTCTTCATCATTGACAAGAGCGGATCGATGAGTGGCCTGGAGAAAAGCACCAGAGAGGGCTTTGATTCAGTGATAGACGAGCAGTCAGATAGCAAGGACACAAGGGTCATTGTATCCACTGTGCTCTTTGACACAGGCATGAGAGTTCTTCACGACAGGCTTGACATCTCAGAGGTTGGGCACCTTCAGGAGAAAGATTACCAGGTTGGCGGAGGCACAGCCTTTCTCGATGCGGCAAGCGCTGCCATCAATCATATCGGCGAGATTCACAAGAGAGCGAATTTTGCCGAGGTTCCCGCTCATACCCTTGTGGTAATAATCACCGATGGCCAGGAGAACTCAAGCAGGAGAACCAGCGTCGAAGATTTGAAAAGGATTATAGAGCGCCAGCAAAAGCGCTTTGGATGGGTCTTCATGTTCCTTGGCGCCAACATGGATGCAGTGACCACAGCCGGCAGCTATGGAATTCCAGGATGCGATGCTGCAAACTATGTAAATGACGAGGAAGGCGTAAAGCTCTGCTACTCAGTTATCAGCAAGAGCATAGGATCTATGAGAGCACACAAGCCCAGGGAGAGGTGGAAGGACGAGATAGAGGAGGACTCAAGGAGAAGAGGCAGATGGTAGGAGCCATGATCGGCGACGTGGCTGAAGCCTGTTATGGGGTTCTTGACAAGCTGAGGCTCAAGGCTCGAAGCTATCTGGATGCTTATCAGCTAGAGATCCTCGACAGCTTCGATGCAGCCTTCCCTGAATTTCGCACTAAAGGCTGAGGCATAGGGATAGCCAAAGCTGATTGAGCTTGTATACCTATAGCCATGCAGTATGCATAGGAGGATATTGATCACACCTCCATGGGTGACTAGGAGAATCTTCTTGCCATCGCTGCTGCCAATCAGCTTGCACAGGGCTTCGTAGATCCTTGAATAGAAGGAGCTTGGAGAGTCCCCTCCAAGGCAGCTCTCATCCCAGGCCAGCTCTGAATAGAACCTGCGCCTAGGGTCGGAGAGATAATCCTCGATCTTCATGTTGCAGAAGATGCCGTTGTTGAACTCCCGGAAGGCTGGATCAAGAACGACAGGACAGCCAAGAGCATCAGAGAGAATCTGGGCGGACTGCCTTGCTCTGAGCAGGTCGCTGGATACTATCAGGTCATGATTCCTTCCTAGGCGCGAGGCAAGGAAAGCCACCTGACTGCGGCCCAGGTCAGTCAGGCTATTGTCAGACCAGCCGCCGGTAGTCAAGCGAGTGCAGTCTCCATGACGGGCAACTGTCAATGTCATGGAGGAGCAAGGAAGGTCATGATGCAGAAGGACCTGGCTAGCTAGAGCCGGCCTGTCCTTCAGGTCGGCTCTTGTCAGCCAGGTCCTCTTTTGTCCTAGTTCGCTTATCAGCGAAGACGCCTCGTCCATCAATCAGACAGGGATCTTCACCACGACCTTCTTCACAGCCATTGGCCTAGAAGCAGCGCATCTAGGCTTGTGGGCATCTTCTGGAGCAACGATTACAAAGTCTCCCTCATTGAGAAGAACCTCGCCAAATGCAGCTGGATCCTCGTAAAGGGTGCAGTCATCAGCCTTGTCATAGGAGCCCTTGGCCTTGAGAAGGGACCTGTCGACAACACCGATGATCTCAGTTCCCTCGATTAGGTACTGTACATCAAAGTGCTTGTCATGAGTCTCGAAGACCTGCTCCTTTCTTGGAGCAGTTGTATAGTGCTGCACCCCGGCTCTCACGCCATGGCCAAGCTCGGTCCAGCCTTCCGGCAAATTCTTGAGGTCCTTTCTCTTAAGAAACTCAAAGGCGACCTTGAACTTCGGCTCATTGAAATCATACTTAGCCTCACGTCCGATTCTTGTACTGAACATATTCTCTCCTTTATCAAGATCAAGGCCACCTCCAGTGGAGATGGCCTTTCTCTTCTCATCTTGCTGTGAAATACGCCTTGGCGTTATTGAACGAAATATCCTGGACCATCTTGCCAACCAGGTCGAAGTCTGGGGGTATCTGGCCTTCATCCATCCAGGAACCAAGTATGTTGCAGAGTATTCTTCTGAAGTACTCGTGCCTTGGATAGGAAAGGAAGGACCTGCTGTCAGTGAGCATCCCGACAAACCTGGAAAGCATTCCCAGATTGCCAAGGGTCCTGATCTGGCTGGTCATGCCATCGATATGATCGCAGAACCACCAGGCCGATCCAAGCTGAAGCTTGCCAGGGATGTCCCTCTGGAAGTCTCCCATCAAGGTGCCGATGGCGTAGTAGTCATTGGGATTGAGGGAGTACATGATTGTCTTTGGCAGGGAGCCGGAGCAGTCAAGGTGATCAAGGAAGCGTGAGAGCTTCTGGGCCACCTGGTAGTCGGACACTGCATCATAGCCGGTATCTGGTCCAAGAGCCTCGAATCCGCGGGTGCTGTTGTTCCTGCTTGCCTGCATGTGAATCTGCATCACAAGGCCTCTTCTCTCATACTCCTTTGCAAGCGATGAAAGGATGAATGTCCTGTAGGCTTCAGCTTCCTCAGCACTTGCAGCCTGGCCGTCCATGGTTTTGCGGAAGATGCTGTTGACCTTCTCCTCGCCTGCCAGGATGAACGGGACATAGCTTACAGCGTGATCGGTTGCAAGGCATCCGTTGGCCACAAACCAGTCCAGCCTATTGCTCAGTGCGCTTACTACGTCGCCGGCGGAAGCGATCGTCGATCCTGAAGCCTTGGCAAGCTTCTCTATGTAGGCGGCAAAGCCAGCTGCATCGATGTTGATTGCCTTGTCGGGGCGGAAGGAAGGGATGACCTTGGTTTCAGTCCTGGACTTGACCCTGATATGGTGCTCAAGGCTGTCAATCGGATCATCGGTCGTTCCAACTGCATAGACATTGAACTTCTTGAAGATGCCAAAGGCATCGAGCTCAGGATCGGCCTTCAGCTTGGCATTGGCCTCGTCATAGATCTCTCTTGCCGTTGCCGGGCTGAGAGGCTTGGTGATGCCGAAAAAGCGCTGAAGCTCAAGGTGGGTCCAGTGGTAGATCGGGTTTCCAATGCTGTGGGCGATGGTATCGGCATAGTTGAGGAACTTCTGATAGCTGTCGCCCTGCCTCTCATCCATGCCGTTGGCCCTGATCATTCTCCACTTGTAGTGGTCGCCATAAAGCCAGGCGCTGGTTATGTCCGGCTCGCGCTTGTTGTCTGCTATCTCCTTGGGAATCAGATGGCAGTGATAGTCGAAGATCGGCATATCCTTGGCATATTCGAAGTAAAGCCTTCTTGCTGCCTCGCTCTGAAGCAGAAAATCCTCACCCATGAAACTTTTCATAAAAGCACTCCTTTACTGATTGAACTTCTCGCGATTTATCCAAAGCCCGAGAGCAGGATTTGGGATGAAGAAGACTTCCTCTCCATCAACCGTGTTGTATCCATACTTCAGCTTGGCTGGATCGTACTTGCGAGATATCTCATCATAATCGGCATCGATGAAGCCAACAGATGCAATCTGCTCTCTCATCTGGCTTTTCACAGCGTAGGTTATGGAGAAGCGGTCGTCAGAGGAGCCATGAATCAGGTGAGCTGCTACGCTCATGTTTGCCTTAAGGTCCTCCTTGCTGTTCAAGAGGTCAAGGGTATGCAGGCGTCCTCGATAGCCATACCTGCGTATGAGCTTGTCGTTCTCATTGTCCTCGCCGAACTTGTCAATGCCAGGGGCGAGCACGATGAGCTTTCCACCATCGGCCATGGCCATGCGAGTGCGATACACGCTCTTGTTGCCAAGCCATGTACTCTTGAACTCCTTGGGATCAAGGTACACAATGCATTTCTTCAGTCCGTGCTCAACGAAGTCGATGTTCTTCTCCTGGGCAAGCTTGATGGCATCCTCAAGGCACTTTCGACCCTCTCCGATGAACAGGCCATGGGTCTGGATCTCAGAGTTGGGAGCTGTGCAGACTGTGAGCATGTACAGGACATGGACAGTCTTGAGAAAGTGCTCGGCTGCGTAATCGAAGACCTTCCTGACCGGTGTGTAGTCGCGGCCCATCATGCGTTCCATTCCATAGACAGCGCCTATCATGTGGGACTGGTTGATCATGTCGCTTCCGCCGACTCCTACAAAGAGGTTCTTGGAATGGTTGGCCATTCCGATTACCTCATGAGGAACGACCTGTCCTATGGACAGCACGAGGTCGAAGGCAGGATCCATTACCATGCGGTTGACCTCTACATCGACTCCATCCTTCCAGAGGCCCTCTGTGATGGTCTTGACATAATCGCCTGGGACCTTGCCGATCTTGACGACGTCCTTTCTCCAGTCATGGGCGTGGAATACGCTGAACGGTATGTCGCCGTACATCTCCTTGACCTGGGCCTCTGTCATGGGAACATGGGTTCCAAGAGCCTCAAGGATCTGCACCTTTGCGCCATTTTTCATGCACCAGTGGTATGCAATGCTGGCAATCAAGCCAGCATTTGAGAAGAAGCGGGTGAAGTCAGGAACGACCATGAGGACGTTCCTGGGGCTTCTGGCCTGCAAGGCCTGCTCTACCTGAGCCTTTATCTGATCATTTGTCAGCATGCTCTCTCCTTAGACGGTATAGGTGGTAGCGCTTGTGCTTCCGCCTTCGCCTGTCCAGTTTGTATGGAAGAACTTTCCTCTTTCCTGGTCGACTCTCTCATAGGTATGAGCGCCGAAGTAGTCTCTCTGCGCCTGCAGCAGGTTGGCTGGAAGACGGGAGGAGGTATAGCCATCGAAGTAGCTCAAGGCTGAGGAGAAGGTGGGAGCTGGGATGCCGCAAAGGGCTGCATTGGCAACCACACGTCTCCAGGATGGAATAAGGTTCAGGATAGTGTTCTTGAAATATGGATCAAGAAGCAGGTTGGACAGGTCTGGGTTGCTGTCAAAGGCTTCCTTGATCTTGCCAAGGAAGGTGGAGCGGATGATGCATCCGCCTCTCCACATAAGCGCGATAGAGCCAAAGGCCAGATTCCAGCCATAGGTCTTGGCAGCGCTCTTGAGAAGCACATAGCCCTGGGCGTAGGAGATGATCTTGGAGGCAAGAAGAGCCTTGCGAATATCCTCGATCATGGCCTTCTTGTCGCCGTTATACACTGAGCGCTTGATCTTGAAGGCAGCATCGGCCTCGACTCTCTGGTCCTTCATGGCTGAAAGGCATCTTGCGAACACAGCCTCGGCAATGAGAGTGAGAGGGACTCCCTCATCCAATGCAGAGATTCCAGTCCACTTTCCGGTTCCCTTCTGGCCTGCTGTATCAAGGATCTTGTCCACAAGAGGCTGGCCATCCTCGTCCTTGCGGGAGAGGATGTCACGGGTTATCTCGATGAGGTAGCTGTCCAGCTCAGTGGTGTTCCACTGTGCAAAGACCTCGTGCATCTCATCAGCGCTCATGCCGAGCATGTCCTTCATCAGCTGATAAGCCTCGCAGATCAGCTGCATATCACCATACTCGATTCCATTGTGAACCATCTTCACAAAGTGTCCGGCTCCATTCTGGCCAACCCAGTCGCAGCATGGAGATCCATCCTCGACCTTGGCGCAGATGGCCTGGAAGATAGGCTTCACCAATGGCCATGCTGCCTCCGATCCGCCTGGCATCATGGAAGGCCCCTTCAGGGCGCCCTCCTCTCCACCTGAAACTCCGGTGCCGATATAAAGCAGGCCCTTGCTCTCCACATATGCACAGCGCCTGATGGTGTCTGTGTAATGGCTGTTTCCGCCATCGATGATCACATCGCCTGGCTCAAGGACACCAAGAAGCTGCTCAATGAAGCTGTCGACTGGATCTCCAGCCTTGACCAGCATCATGACCTTGCGCGGCTTGGAAAGGGAATCTGCAAGCTCCTCGACGCTATGGGTGCCGATGATGCTCTTGCCCTTGGCTCTTGAGTTGACAAAGTCATCAACCTTGCTTGTGGTGCGGTTGTAGACAGCCACAGTGAAGCCCTTGGACTCCATGTTCATAACAATATTCTCGCCCATTACGGCAAGTCCGATAAGACCAATATCTGCTTTCTTCATATCTCTACCTCTTGACTCTTGCATTTCCCTGATAGACTGACCAGATCTGCTCTTCGTCAGCTGGGGTGCAGTAATCTGTCAGGACAGTGGTGGCAAGGACTCCTGTAGCCCATCCCATCTTTATCCAATCCTCTTCTTCTTTGCCAGCGAGGATGGCATAGAGCAATCCTCCGACAAAGCCGTCTCCGCCTCCGATCCTGTCCATGACCTGGATTGGCCTTGGAGACTCCTCGTACCAGGAATCTCCGCTGAGAAGCAGGGCTCCCCAGTTGTGCTCGTTGGCGCTTACAACCTCTCTCAAGGTTGTTGCATAGACTGATGCATTGGGATAGCGCTTCTTCACTTCGCCGATCATATCCTTGAACTGGGCTGTCTTCTGTCCCAGTGCCTTTCCGCCAGCTTCCGGGCCCTTGAGGCCGAGAGCGAGCTGAAAGTCCTCCTCGTTGCCGATGAGGATATCGGAGATGCCTGCAATCTGGGAGAAGATTGAGGACAGCTCCTCCTCCCTGCCCTTCCAGAACGATGCCCTGTAGTTCAGGTCAAAGGAAATGAGTGTTCCTGATGCCTTGGCGGCCTTGGCGACCTCGAGGCAGAATGTGCTTGTCTCGTGGCTAAGTGCACAGACTAGGCCTGAAAGATGGAGGATTCTCACGCCTTCGGTGACAAAGAGCCTGTCAAGGTCGAAGTCAGCTGCCTTTAGAGTTCTTCCGACCTCTCCGCTTCGGTCGTTCCATACTCTTGGTCCGCGGCTGCCGAATCCGCTGTCTGCAATGTTGAACTGGTGCCTGTAGCCCCAGGCACCGCCTTGTGACACTTCCGGTCCCTCATAAGAGATGTTTCGGAACCTAAGCTCAGCCTTGATGAAAGAGGCTATTGGGCTGTCCTTCACGAAGGCAGTGAGCACCTTTGTATTAAGGCCCAGAGATGAGGACACGTTGAGAACATTGCTCTCTGCGCTTGTGGCCTGCATCTCGAAAAGCCTGCTTGTATGAACTGGCAGGCGTCCTGCAGGAGTGATTCTCACTCCCATGCTGGTGGGGCATACCAGGTCCCACTTGCAATTATCCTTAAGCTTTAGCATATCAGTCTCCTTATTCCTATTTCCTGACTATTGATGAGAGGGTCCTGCGCACTGCGCCGGGTCCTGCGTTGAGCATGTTGAAATCCGCGACGACCTTGTCCTTCAGGCTTGACTCATAAAGATCATAGCCCCATATCTCGGATCTTCTCATTATCTTCTCCAGCTGTGAGGCGCTGACCTTGCTGCCAAACTTCACTGAGGCCATGTCCTCCTGGGCTGAGGCGAGAAGAGGATCGGGGCTTGGCTCGAAGGCCTTTCCGCTGTCATCTATGGCCAGAAGATAGCGCATCCATGAAGCCAGGGCCAATGGCAGGCACTCAAGCTTGCTCATGTCCAGGCCGTTGGCCTGATAGGCCTTCACAGTCTCACCAAACCTGATTGCAAGCTTCTGGCTTGTGTCGGTGGCGATTCTCTGTGGAGTGTCAGGCATGAACGGGTTGGGAAGGCGCTTATAGACAACATCGTCTATGAATGACCTTGGTGAAAGGATGCCAGGATCGGTGACCACAGGCAGGCCCTCAACATAGCCAAGGGTCTTTATGTAGCTGACGATATCGGGATCGCGCATCTCGTCGCTGATCTTGGTGTAGCCAAGAAGGCAGCCGGCTACGCTCATGGCAGTGTGAAGAGGATTGAGGCATGTGCAGACCTTCATCCTCTCGACCTTGGTTACGGTCTCCCTGTCGGTGAAGTACACCCCAGCCTTCTCAAGCCTAGGCCTTCCGTTGGGGAACTTGTCCTCCACGACCAGGTACTCGCACTCCTCTGAGTTCACAAAGCCTGCAATCCAGGTCTTGCGGTCTGTCACGACAATGTCCATATCCTCGACGCCATCATCGCTGAGCATCTTGGCAACGCTTGCATCCGGCCTTGGAGTGATCTTGTCTATCATGGTCCAGGGGAAGCTGATCTTGGCAGGATTCTCGACATAGTCAACAAAGGCCTTGCCTACAAGGCCCAGCTCCATCCATCTCTGAGCTACAGCCATGACGCCGTTTCCGAGCTTCTCTCCGTTTCTGGAGCAGTTGTCCATGCTGACCACTGCCAGCGGATAAGCACCGGCCTCAAAGCGCTTGAGAAGCAGAGAGGCAACCATGCAGATTATGGTGCTGCACTTCTCAGGTCCACGAAGGATGTCCTGCTGGACATAATCTGGAGCTGTGGCATAGCCCTTCTCTGTGATGGTGAAGCTCACCATCTGCAGGGCTGGATTCTGGAAGATCCCGCAGAACCTGGCCCACTTGTCATTGGCTGGATTGCAGACATAAGCCTCTGCGACTGAGGCAACGACAGTCTTGTCCACTGTTCCATTGCCCTTAAGGGTCACATCGATTGACAGATTGTCGAACTTGTCATAGGCCTTGTCGATCATCTGGGCATCAAAGCCCTCGCCGACGACGATTCCAGAATCAAGATCTCCGCTCTCAAGCAGCTCCTGGGCCTTTGCTGCCAGAAAAGCCCTGAATATATTGCCCGACCCAAAGTGCACCCAGCGACAAGCTGACGCTGTGTTCTTCCTCATTCTCTTTATGTCGAACCTTGGCATTGCATAGCCCTTGTCCACCCATGCTTTATCTTTCAAACTTTTTAATTCAAGCTTCATTAAAATAATCCTCCAATGTTGCTGTCTAAACTATATCACACTAATATATCAGTTGCAACAAATATTTTAATGATGGCTAATTATTTTTAGTTTGTCAGATATTTCTCTTTACAAGCATAAACCATGGTCCTATAATGTCCCTATGCTGACAGACAATATCTACCAAGACATGCAAGACAAGATCCTAAGCCTGGAGCTGAAGCCCGGCACTGCGCTGAGCTTCTCCAACCTCACGCCCCTTTATCATGTCAGCATCTCCCCAGTGCGCGACGCACTCAAGCGCCTTGCTTCCGAAGGGCTTGTAGAGATCAAGCCGCAGAGCGGCACCTATGTCTCGCTTATTGACCTGTCGAAAGTCCGCGATGAACGCTTCACCAGGCTCTATCTGGAGCTTGGAGCCATAGAGGCCTGTGCAAGAACAGGCTTCGGGGCTGAACTGGCTCATAAGATTGAAAGCTTGATTGAAGAACAGCAGAAGGCCTTCAACTGCAGGAACACCTCCTTGTTCCTGAGCCTGGACGACCAGATGCACTCTCTTTTCTTCAGCCAGTGCAATCACGACAGGGTCTTTGAAAACATCAAGGCAAACAGCGGCAACTACCACCGCATCAGGATGGTGAGCTACCTCTTTGATGACATGCTTCAGAACGCGCTGAACCAGCACAAGGCCATCCTGGAAGCGGTCAAGGCCAATGACACACAGAAGGTCCTCAGCCTTGAGAGGCTTCATATCTCAAAGATCGAGAATGAGACTGCCGACTACCAGGCCTCCTATCCTCAGTATTTCAAGTAGCCAGGATTCCTAGATCAGCAATCCGCTTGTCTTCAGGAAGTCTATTGTATCGCTCAAGGATGCATAGATCCCTCGTGGATGATAGCCCAGCTCCAGCTCCGCCTTCTTATGCGAGAACTCCACCCTGTCAGAGAGGATGGATGTGGACTCGCTGGTCAGAAGAGCCTTCTCCTTGTGTGTCTTGAAATACAGGTTGCACAGCGGAATGAACGCCTTCACGAACCCAACAGGGATATTGATGAAGCAAGGCTTCTTGCCGCCGAGGCTGCGAGCTATGTCGGCGATTTCAGAGACCTCATGGTAGCTCTCTGAAAGGATGTAGCATTGTCCGCTGCGCCCTTTTTGGCAAGCAGAGATGATCCCGTCGGCGACATCCCTCACATCCACAAAATCAAAGCCGCCCTTTATGCTCATGTAGAGCTTTCCGGTATAATAGTCGCCGACGACCCTTGTCATGAAGCCCATGGCGTAATCATAGGGGCCAATGATTCCTGAAGGATGGACTACAACACAGTCCAGCCCGCTTTCAAGGACCAGGCTTGTGGCCATTGCCTTGCTTCTTGCATAATGTCCCTCCACCTTGTCTGGATCAAAGTGATCGATCTCGACTATCTGCCGATCCTTGACCACTGGAATGGCATGAACCGAGCTCACATAGACAAGCCTGTTTACTCCATAGGCCTTGCAGGCAGAGATTATGTTTCTTGTTCCTTCCACATTGACCTTGTAGACAATGTCGCTCTTCTTGCGGGAAATGGTGATGACTCCTGCGCAATGGATCAGGAAGTCAGGCTTGCCTTCAAAAAGGCCTTTAAGAGAGTCAGGATCCAGGACGTCGCCCCTGACGATCCTGATGGCTGGATCAAGCATTGAGCAATCCTCATTGCGCAAGGCAAATCCAGTGACCTCGGCGCCTTGCTCTACGAGCTTTCTTGCAATGGCATTTCCAAGATGCCCTCCAATGCCGGTTATAGCATACTTCATATCACATCATCTCCTTAAGAATTGCACTTGTTCGATCTAGAATATCGGTAAGCTCATCGACCTTGTCCTGTCCTAGCGCCAGAGCCCACTTGTCGATGTAGGCTACAACACCTTCTATCTTTGCTGTGGCTTGCTCCGTGCCCTTGGCTGTAAGGGACACAGTTATCCTTCTCTTGTCAGCACTTGAGCGCTGAAGCTCAACCAGGCCTTTTCGCTCGAGGCCATTTAGTATGGCAGTCACGCGGCCTTTGGTTACATGCAGCTCTCTGGCAAGAAGGCTTGGGTTGCTCTCCTTCTGCCCATGGGCGATAAGCAGGGTCATGAGCCGGCTCTCTCCTTGGAAGAAATCCCAGAAGGCCGACATGCTGTCCAGCTCATAGATGCTAAGAAGCGCATTGTAGAATTGGGGCTGATTTCCGATGTTTATCAATTTGTTTACCTCATATATAATATACACTGTAAACCAAAAAATAACAACAAGAAAAGTATTAAAAAGACGAGCATCTCTGCTCGTCCTGCTTATGAAGCAACTGCTGATTAAAGGTCCAGAGCCTCAAATCTGGAAGCTGAGCCTAAGTAGATCAGGGGCATGCTGGCTGCATAAGCCAGAAGCCCTATGGCAAGCACCGTCAGCTTTGCCCTGAGGTTGACAGGATCAGGGGTGTCCAGAGCCATCATGAACGGCACGAAGAAGGTCGTGGCCTCCTCTACCAGCATCATCACAAACAGCCCGACGGAGCCAAGAAGGAAAGCCTTTCCCACCTTTTGCGGAGATCTGAAGTAGCTTGTGAAGAAAAGAATGTTGAAGGCAGTGAAGTCCATCAAGGCAAAGCCGAAAAGAGCGGTATTTGCTTCCATGCCTGCACTGTTTGGAATGCCGAAGGAGCTTCTGAGGATGGCAAATGGAACTGCTATGACAAGCTGAAGCACCTGAAGCAAAGCCACTGTTGTCATCCTGGCCTTCACAAAATCCCTTTTTCTGACCGGCAGAAGCATGGTGTAGAATATATCGCTGTTCTCTCTTCCGCTAAGGCATACAAAGAAGATTCCAAGACACACATAGAAGAAGGCCACTGGATAAGGGTAGCTTGGTATGAGCAGCATTGCTCCAAAGAACATGAACATTATCGAGGCTGGATGAAGAGCCAGCTTCAGCTCCTTGATCATCAAGTTTCTGAACATCAGAGCTCCTCCTTCTCAAGATGGACCATTATGTCCTGAAGCGTTGCATCGCTTGTCTTGCAGCATTCAGGCAAGCTTGATGTCCTAAAAGCCAGGGCAGACCAGCCATTTCTATTCTTTTTTATGCCAATCAGGACATCATCCAGGTTCTCTGGCAATTGCTTGGATTCTATCTGGACCAAGCAGTGCCTGCTTATGTATTCGTCCATATCTCCAGCTTCAATGATGGAGCCGTCCTTGATATAGACAATGTCATCTGCACAGCGCTCAAGGTCGCTTGTGATGTGCGTTGAGAAAAGAATTGTGACTGCCTCCTCATCAACCAGCTTCAAGAAGACATCCAGAAGCTCATCACGGCTGACTGGATCAAGCCCGCTTGTAGGCTCATCCAGGATCAGGAGCCTGGCATGATGGCTGAGAGCCAGCACCAAGGAGTACTTCACCTTCATGCCATCTGAAAGCTCCTTAGGCGTCTTTGAGTCCACAAGCCTGAACAGCTTCATGTACTTCTGATACACAGCTTCATCCCAGTTTTCATAGAAGGCCTTGGTCACATTCGTGATTGTTCCAAGCCTCTTCATTGGATAATAGTCAATGCCTCCCAGCACAAACCCTATATCCTGCTTTATTTCAAGCTCATGGTCCTTGAAGCTCCTGCCAAAGAAAAAAGCCTCTCCGCTGTCTGGATGGACCAGATTGACAAGGCTCTTCAGTGTTGTGGTCTTCCCGGCTCCGTTGCGGCCGATGAAGCCGACTATCTTGCCTTCCTCAAGGGCGAAGGAGACATCCCTTAGCTCAAAGGAGGGGTACTTCTTGCTGATCCCCTTGACTTCTAATGCATAGCTCATAGATCCAGCTCCGCTTCCTTGGGCAGGAAAGCCTTGATGTTCTTGTCAAAGAAATCCATTGTGGTGAGAGCGATTCCGCGTTCAGGATCTGCAAGGAACACCATTGTATCCCCGCTCTTGATGCTGAACATCTGCCTCACATCCTTGGGGATGACGACCTGGCCTTTCGGCCCAACCTTGGTGGAGCCTATATAGCGCCCACCGCACATCTTCTCAGCCATAAAACTCCTAAAAAAGTAATACTTTTCTTACTTTTCATGAAAAGTAATAATCTCCTAGGCAGAAAAAGTCAATCTCTTGTCATCAATCTGATGGCCTTTTTCCTGTCAGCTTCCAAAAGAGGCCTCATCGTATCCTTGTAACTGGAGAAATCAGCCTTCCTGATCTCCTCAAGGCTGCGCTTCTGATACCTCTTCATAGCTGAAAAAGCCTCGATCGCCTTGCGCACTGCTATTGGGCTTGGGTCCTGCAATGCCCTAAAAAGCTTGTCCAGGTCATAGGACTGCTCCTCATCCCATATGTCATTGCAGGCAAGAAGGGTGAAGGCTCTTGTTCGCACGAAGGAGGACTTGTCGTCAAGAAGGCTATGCAGCAGATCCTTGAGAAAGAAGGCCTGCGGCCCCTTTCTGCTGATATATGTCAGCAGCAAGAAGCTTCTGTAGCCCTTCTCCACATCCGAGCTTGAAAGGTCAGCTGCCAGCAGGCTCACCGCCTGTCTAGGCAGCCAATGATCCATG